>JBGAFY010000245.1:0-2403 GCA_044226975.1 Rhabdochlamydiaceae bacterium | reverse complement strand
TTATGTATATTACCCATTCAAATTGAATCGAAAATTGGCCAAAATAATCCTGAAAATCGACGAAAAATTTTATCGGGATAGGTTCAAGAACCCAAAATCGACTGAAACTTTTTAGTCAGATTGGTTCAAATGGAATATTTAAAAAATTAACTATTGATTAAAATATCATTTATTTTCTAAAGATGTGAAATACGTTTAATAATAGATTTTTCACATTATGTCTGGAACAACTGCTCCACAACCTTTCTCTGACAGCTTTTGGTCAAATCCCCAAACTCTTAATTCTCTTAAAGGTGGAGGACATCCAGTATTTTCCAAGGAAAAGAAAAAAAGGACAACTCTTGCTCAAGAGCTCAATGCTTTTGTCGATGAGGCCCCTGAATTTTTTGATCCTTACTCAGACCTTAACCTCTTTCTTGCACAAAAAATCCGTTTAGCATTACGCAAAGAGGATGGCGGGAAAAAATGGTCGCAAAGGCTTCAAGAACATCTTTTAAAAGAAATATCTGAAGAGTTCCAAAAGACATTTACCCAGTATCGACTTACAGTTGCTGCTTTGAAGAAGACTTGGGAAAAAATTGTCCACTTCACACAACAAATTGAACAATCTCCAAGAGCTATTAAAGAAGATGGTGGAGTCAACATTGATTTTCTCATCAAAGAGAACTTAAGCCAATACCGTCTATTAAAAAACCCTTATCAATTGCACCCGTATCATTACGCACACCAACTCTCTGTCAAAATTAGTGAGTGTGTGGCGTCTTTAGATGGAAAACGAATCTCTCTAGATACTTTGGCCAAAAATATTTGGGCCCAACAGCGACATTTACTTTCAGCCAAGACTGTCTCTTATTTAAAAACACCTTACGACGAGTATGATACAACAGACAAATTGATCGTAAAAATTGTACTCGGCGTTACAGCCAAAGAACCCTGTATTGAACATGCGCAGCTAGAAAGTAGGGTCCAAGAGATTGTCTATTCGTTAAGAGATTTGCCTAATTTTGCTTCTTTAGAGATGATGACGTTGAACGTATCGGCACTGTTAGCTCAAAAACTCTATGCGGCATCGAGTTTTCATAGTGAATTTCTCCCTGAACAGAAGCAGGCGATGATTAATTTTATCCGCCGCCAAAGTCTTCTCTGCAAAAGCTCCGGCCCTTCGATTAATACCGCTGTTCCGATGCAAGACTGCATCCGCCGCATCCAGGCACTGTATATGTTAGCGAGCAGGATGCCAAAAGACCTAACCCTAGCTGAATTTAAGACTGCTGTTGCTGCCTCTTACCCTATGGTGAAACCAGATCGCCCAGATGTCGATCAATCGATCTATGCCTTTATTGCGGCTGAAAGCGTCCTGATGAAAAATGACCAATATTGCCATTCTGTTGATTATGTCTGCGATGCTATCTATCAAGCTTATAGTGAAACACGTCTCCTTCCGTCTCTTTTAGCAGAAAATACAGGTCTAATAGAAATGTTGATCTGGAAAGTGCTTAGTGAACAAGAAGGATTCCTCCTTAAACTCCCCTATGTCATTGGACAAGTGATAGATGAAGAGATCGCCTACGCGATGATCGATAATCCCAACCATAGTTTTTCTGGAATTGTACAGTCTACAGTGGATTTCTTAAAAAAGACTAAAGATCTCTCTTTGCAAAAAAAATGGTCTGACGTTGAAAAAAAAATCCGCAGATGGACCTTGCAAGGGGATATGATCTGCCGCTTTATACGCATTGATGCGGATGCTCCCCTTTACAGATGTTTGCAGCAAAGTATGAAGATACAGCAATCACATGCACAAATTGTAGGTATTGCTGCTCAACAATATTTAGCAGCCTATCCTCAGCTTGCACCTTATTCCCAACAATTGACCTACCGCCTTTGGACCTTACAAAAGTATTTCTGGTACGCCATTGATCAAGATCCAGAGCAAACATCTCTTGAAAGATTCATTGAGTGGCATACAATTTATGATAAAGGATTATGCACTCATCCACTAGAAGAGCGCTTGAAGCGAATGCTTCCTTTAGCGCCCTTTTAGTTGCCATTCAAATGAAATTTGACATAAGCTTACTTCAGAGATGGTCTCTAAGAGGCTTCCATTGCACTAGTTGTAAGATTAAAGCAATTAGTTATGGCAAGAGCTTTTTGAGCATTTGTAGCCGTTTGACCGTTTTGATTTAACCAAGCGTCTTCTCCTTGCCCTAAATATCCTTTTTGAGAATAACCTAAAATTTTCTCAAGTTCAGCATAGACCTTGTTTTTATCCATACGCGATAATTGCTCAAAGAAGACCATAGCTTCTTCGAACTTATTCTCTTCTAAGAGCATTTTTAGCCTCTCTAGCTTCCTCTTTCTTAATGATGTCTGAGGAGAAATATAATCTTTAACCAGAATCTT
>JBGAFY010000244.1:0-2404 GCA_044226975.1 Rhabdochlamydiaceae bacterium | reverse complement strand
AAATGTTGCAGTCCGACCACATTCTCGAATTCTTGCAATGTCGCATCCCAAGTTTCTTTAGTTCGGATATCATAGCCCGCGGCAAAGATATGGCATGTATCGATACAGACCCCAATGGGGATCTTCGTGTGCACTTTATCAATGATGTAGGCCAGATGTTCAAAGCGATGGCCAATAGTAGATCCTTGCCCTGCAGAAGTCTCAAGGATGAGCCTTGTCGGGCCTTCCGCTGCCAGCTTTTCAAGCTGAAGCAAACTGTTGACAATTTGATCTAGTGATTGTTCTACAGAAGAATCTAAAGCAGCACCCGGATGAAAATTCAGATAAGCAATTTTTAGCCTATGGCAGCGCAGCAGCTCTTCTTTAAATGCTTGTCTGCTTTTTTGCAGCCCTTCCGGATTTGGCGATCCCAGGTTAATTAAATAGCTGTCATGGCTCATGACCTGCTTGATGCCAGTATCTCGCAAAGCTTTTTCCCAAAGAGCAACTTCTTCATCTCCAATATCTCTTCCTTCCCAGCGTTTTTGATTGCTGGTGAAGAGTTGGATGGTGGTTGCTCCGATCTCTTTACCTTCAAATAGAGCATTGTATGCTCCGCCTGCTGCAGAAGTGTGTGCGCCGATCAGTAATTCTTTAGATGAAGACTTCATAAATTTATTGGTGAAAACTACAACAGAATAATAAACTTATTTGGCAATCACTTCAATTCAATATTTTATGCGAGAAATGATTAGTTAATGTTTCTACATGATCTCCTCGTCTATACACCCATAAGGACCCATTGGTATACCGCTGGAAGAATATGTGAGCATGTAGGTTTTCATCTTTCAAAAGTATAAATCTCCTTCCAAACTTATCAATACCTTTCATCACATCATTTGGGATATCTGACTTAGGAATGCTTAAATATTCTGATATTCCGCAATGTTTGGAATGATCATAAGGAAATTCAGAAATACCAGTAAAAAATTTGCTTCCACAATTGAGGATCAATTTTTGCTCTATTATAGAAAAGTTAAAAGGGATTTGTCTGAAGTTAGAAAAATTGTTTATAAATTCATTTTTTGTGCTTGTTAAGGCTTCCATATCACCCATGATACCTTGTTTATACGGGGAGACATAAAACCCAAAATAGAGGAGCAGAGTTGTAGTGAGCATATCCACAATTGCAGCGTTACCTCGCTCTGTAGCCATGATATTTGCTAAAAGCCAATGAAGTTCAGCGATAAGGTCGCAAGATTTCTTACTTTGAAAATTTTGAGGCAAAGCGACAATTTGCTTAAAAATTGCTTCAGCGTTTTTCCAAAAACGAGGAACATTCTTGCTTGGGCCATGAAAAATGAGACTTTTGCAATTTCCTTGATTAGTCATCGTATCAAAATACCCAATGGCTATTTCTTCTCTTGAGCAATTTCTCAAGTGGACTAAAGATCCGTATTGCGAGTAAATAATCCGGTTCAAAATGGGCTTAAGCAGATTTCCATCTTCTTCCACAGTCTCAGTGCTTAAAAAATATGCAAGCTCTTCGCTTGCTTCGCCACTCTTACAAGTCACAACATATTGATGATCAGGCTCATCTGCAGTTTCAGAAAGTGAGTAGACTTGATATCTTTCTTCATTTTCAAGAAACTTAACTCCTCCCAAAGGATGCACAGCCAATGGGTCCTTTCCCTTAATCGCGTCCATGAACTTCTGTTTGGATTTGTCATGATAGTGCTGGATTGCATTGACTATAGGTGTTGAGAACAGCCCCGATCCTTTTCGAAAAGAACCAAACTTTTCTGCATCCAAAGATTGAGTCATTTTGGCAATTTCGCTGCGCTTTGTAGCAAACGATGAGTAAATGTCGTTTAATGAAGGCCGTGTGTCGGGAGAAGTTTTTCTTAGAGCTGATAATTGTTTTAAAACTTCGTTATGACATTCTGTTCCAAAATAAACATCAGGATTCTCTCCGTATATTTTTTCTTTATGACCATCATCCTTTTTTGAGCAATACCACATCCAAGCGTTAGGAGAAAGTTCACAAGCGACATGACGCGCATTGCGTATATCATCAATGTCTGGAGTCCCGAACCAGACAAAGTCGAGGAACAAAGAGGAAATTGCATGATCTTTTTCACTTGAGCGGAGCTCTTCGAGCTTTAGTTCTAGTTTTTCTTTATGAGATCCAGAACTTTGCAAAACCGCATTAAAATAATTTAAACCGTTATTGTTGATTGTCATTTTATGATTATATATTAAATATTATCGCTTTTAATCTTACAAAAAATTTTATTAAAAATCAATTGTCGTTTGAAGGTGTCTTTGAGACTGTTAACGGATTCAGGATTCGTCGCTTTTTTGAGACTTTTTGGCGAATTTTCTTTTGGTTTGTTGGGGGTAATATACGAAAGTTGATATAACC
>JBGAFY010000243.1:0-2406 GCA_044226975.1 Rhabdochlamydiaceae bacterium | reverse complement strand
TTTTGGTTCGCTGATCTGTTTAGCTTCACTTAAGTGAATTTTTTCTTCCTCAGCCTTTTCGAGAATCGCGCTTGCTAACGGATGCTTTGAATATCTTTCGATGCTTGCAGCTAACTTTAAAACCTCTTCAGCTCCTAGCGAAAGAAAGAGAACTTGTTCTGTTAAAATAGGCTTTCCATAGGTCAATGTCCCGGTCTTATCGAAGATCATCGTTTTGCATTTGTCTAATTGTTCCAACACAATGGGATTTTTAATCAGGATCCCACAGCGCGCGCACAAAGAAATAGACCCTATAATTGCGACAGGGATGGCGATTAAAAGCGGACATGGGGTAGCGATTACAAGGACTGCTAAAAAGCGAACCGCTTCACCACTTAGGAGCCATGCCACGGCCGCAATAATAACTGCAATAGGGGTATACCAAGCCCCGAGCTGATCAGCGAGCCGGCGCATCTTAGGGCGCTTTTGCTCTGATTCGCGCATGACCTGCATGATCTTGGAATAGCGTGAATCAACAGCTAGTTTTGTTGCTTTGATCGCTAAGGATTCGTTCCCATTGATCGCTCCTGAGAGCACAGCTGAACCAGGTGCTTTGGACAGAAGGAAAGGCTCTCCGGTTAGTTACGCTTCATCCATGACTCCATTGCCCTCTACAACTTGACCATCCACAGGACAAATCTCGTGAGGGAATATCTGTAAAATATCTCCAACCTTAATTTGATCTACAGAGATATCATCAATAGATTCATTTTGTTTGCGATGGGCAATTGTTGGAGCGCGTTTAGCAAGCGCTTCAAGAACTTTAGAAGCACTTCTAATTGCGTAAGCTTCAAGAGCTTGTCCTCCTGATAGCATCAGCACAACCAAAGAACCGGCCAAGTATTGCTCCAGAATGACGGAAGTGACAATAGATATGCCCGCGATCAAGTCGGAACCAAATTCCAGATGGAACATGCGGCGCAAAAGCTCTACGACAAGCGGTCCACCTCCGATCAGAAGGACAACATAAAGGGGATAATTGGAGTAATCACCATAGCTAGGAATAAAAAAATGAATAACAAGGAAAGCGATAATGCCTGCAATCGCTAAGATAGCTATGTATCCGTGCAGGCTGACGTTGGAGAATGTGCTTGTCGTTTTTGTTGCGTGTTTACTCACTCATTCGCCGTAATTATTAAAGATATAAGGATTGTTTCAACAGGATATAAAGGATCGCAAGCGGCAAGATATACAGGATAAAAAAAATTCATCCTATTCATCATATCGGCAACGCCGATCCTACATATCCTGTTATTTTTAATCTAAGAGATTGCCCAGCTAGTATTCTTCCTCATTTCGATGAACTCATGCCCACTAGGAAGTTGCTAAAATAGAACCAATCTTGTTTTGAAAATACTCGATTGTCATTTTAAGCCCATCTTTTAATGCAACGCGTGGCTCCCAATCTAATTGGGATTTGGCAAGAGCGATATCAGGCCGGCGGACTTTTGGATCATCTTTGGGAAGTGTACAAAAATCGATCTCTGATGATGAACCTGTGAGGCTCAAAACATGGTGTGCTAATTCTAATACTGTAAACTCACCGGGATTGCCGAGGTTTACAGGACCTGTAAACTGATCATTAGAATTTAGACATCGAACAATCCCGTCAACCAGATCGTCAACATAGCAAAATGAACGCGTTTGCTTCCCATCACCATAAACAGTTAAGGGTTTATTCTGTAGTGCTTGGACGATGAAGTTCGAAACGACTCTACCATCATCTGGCTGCATACGAGGGCCGTAGGTATTAAAAATACGGATAAGCTTAATCTTTACACCATGCTGTCTATGAAAATCAAAGCATAGTGACTCGGCGCAGCGCTTACCTTCATCGTAGCAAGATCTAGGGCCGATCGGGTTGACATTCCCCCAATACGATTCTGGCTGGGGGTGGACTAATGGATCACCGTACACTTCGCTTGTTGAAGCTTGGAGTATCGTCGCATTATATTTTTTGGCTAACTCTAAAGCATTAAGTGTACCTAAAACGCTCGTCAAGGTCGTATGGATTGCATCAGCCTGATAATGCGGAGGAGAAGCTGGACAAGCTAAATTGCATATCGCATCAACTGGAATATCGAAGGGCTGGGTCACGTCCTGCCGCATCAGCTCAAAATGGGGATGCTTAAGTAAGTGCTGGATATTGCTATGGCTGCCCGTAGAAAAGAGATCAAGGCATACTACTGCATTCCCGTCTTTAAGCAGACGATCGCATAAGTGGGACCCGAGAAACCCCGCTCCACCAGTAACTAATATTTTGCGTTTCATGGGATGATATCGTATCCAATTTGTGTTTGCATTTCAACTTAAGATGATCTTATGATTAGTGGTGAATAATTTTAATAAAATAATTTATGAAAAAAA
>JBGAFY010000012.1:16034-16911 GCA_044226975.1 Rhabdochlamydiaceae bacterium | reverse complement strand
GCGCCGGACCTGAGATCAGCGTGTGTTCGACCAAGGCCTTCACGAGCCAAATCACTGTCCTGAGTCTTTTTACATTATTACTGGCACGCCTAAGACACATGAGCAAAGAAGAAGGTCAAGAGCTTATTAAAGATCTCCGTACATTACCAGCTCTCTGCCAACATGTGCTGCAGCAAGGGCCAGAAATCGAAGCCATCGCCAAAAAATACGCAGACTTCGATAACTTCTTCTTCCTCGGCCGCCATTACATGCACATCACAAGCTTAGAGGCTGCACTCAAGCTCAAAGAGATCTCATACCTCCAAGCAACAGGTTATCCATCAGGCGAACTGAAGCATGGTCCTATCGCCCTAGTCAATCCAGAACTTGCCGTTGTCGGACTCTGCGGCAACCTAAAAACGTATGAAAAAACCCTCAGCAACTTAACAGAAGCAAAATCTCGTGGCGGAAAGATCCTCGCGATCGCGCCCCAAGGCGCTTCCCATATAGAAGACGTCGCTGACGACGTAATATACCTACCCCAAGTCAGTGATTGGCTTGCAGCGATTCCATATTCCATTGTCTGTCAATTACTTGCGTACTATATCGCCATTCAAAGAGGCACCGAGATTGACCAGCCTCGCAATTTGGCGAAATCCGTTACAGTTGAATAGTATTACCTTAATATTCAGTGTTTTACTCTGTTTTTGACATTATATTAAAATATTGATATAATTATATTAAGAATTAATAAATATAACCAATCAATAACACATGTCAATTTCGTTTAAAACAAAAGATCCTTCGTTTGCTGTAATAAATTGGAACAACGAAGAATTCACCGTCCGAGTTAATGAATATCAAGGAAACAATCGCATCAACGTCGATGTGGATTGGG
>JBGAFY010000012.1:10210-15981 GCA_044226975.1 Rhabdochlamydiaceae bacterium | reverse complement strand
CTCTTGGCCAAGGACTTAAAACCACTTGCACCCTTTATGGAACAACAACAACTGAGCCAGTGGGGTTTAACGAAATGATCCAGGATGTGCCTGGGGATGGAAATTGCGCCGCATATGCTATGGCAGCTATTGAAGTGCCAAGGAAGACACCTTCAGGACGTTTCTTAGATCGTCAAGGTTGGATGGATCAAGTAAAAATTCATGGAAGAAATTTACGCGATCAAGCTGCGAGATATATTATAAACAACCCTAATGATTTTTTAATCCCTGCTCGTTTTAATTCTATCTATGATTCGCTTAATGAAGCCGACACAATCGATGTTGCTCATCAAGAAATCCCACCTCGTTTAAAGCAACTCCCCCAGCAAAGATATGACCAAATTCATGCTTTGTTGACACCAAATCAAAATCTAACCAATGCCAATAAAATACAGCTTATCATAGCTTATGGAGAATATATCGACCATGATAAGGAATATCTAGATAAGCCATTTTTTGATGCCTGGGCTTTGATGAATCGAAAAAAAATTGCAGTCTTACAAAAAGACCCAAACCATGAAGGTCGACTAAAAGTAAGCTCAGTGCATAGTCCTAATCCAGATAACAAAGCGCTTTTCGCTGACGAAAATACAACAACGTATGTCTATTTCGAAAACATGCACTATCAATGGATAAACCGCAATTCCCCTCAATTCACTACTCAAATTCCACAAATTTTAAATACCCACAACTTTGGTTGTTTTAATGCCAAACCGAATGTGATGTTACTAAAAGGTCTTCAGCCAGGAAATCATGCTCATTTTGCAGCTGCACTTACAAACATTAAAATGCGCGATAGGCAGTTCTACGATGTTCTATGTAAATGGACATATGAAACTTTCGAGCAATTCCGACACCATCACAATGGACATTTCTATGGAGTGCCGTTCGATGACCACAATTTTGGAGAGCGGATACTTGACACCCAAGTTGAAAGGATGCATGAAAGCGCTGATGAAATTAACTTAACCATGCTCAAAAACACGTTTTTCACAAATCTTCGTGCTGGATTGACTGACGATGAATTAAAATTCGTTCAAATCTAGTTCTGCCACAAAAAATTTTCGTAGACAGACTCCATCACTTTTTTTAAAGTGCGTTTAGGAAGGGTTTCATCCCTCTTAAACGCACGATGAAATATAGAACAAAGCTTTACTCCGCCTATCTTGCCACTGCATTTTTCAGCTCCTTGATAGCTGTCGGGATCTTATTTTTCGAGATAGACCGAGAATTTCTAGTCCAGCTCCGCAGCAAGGTTATTTCCATTGCGGCTACAACGGCTGCCCTTTTGGATGGTGATGCCCTAGAAAAGGCCATTGCTTCTCAGAATGAAGAATCCCCAGCGTTTATTGAAGTTAAAAGACGTCTAGAAAAGGTTAAGAACTCAAACCGAAGAGCTGATACCTTTACCCGTTTTGTCTATACGCTCTACCCCTCACCTAAAGACCCATCGAAATTGCTCTTCGCCGTTGACGCGGAAACAGATCCTCGGACCATTTCTCATTTAGGCCAATTCTATGCTGCAGCGACAAAATATGGCGTCTCAGACAACCTCCTTAAGATCTATTCTCCTCAGCAATTTATTCAAGACCAATGGGGCATGTGGCTCAGTGGATTTGCTCCTGTCTATAATAGCCAGGGGAAATTTGTAGCTGTAGTCGGGGTTGACCTCGACTCTAAAGACATCGATGTGATCCGTTGGCACTTATTGCGCTCAGGGATATTCGCCCTCTGTGTATCTATTGCCATCGCCTTAATTGTGGCATTTGCACTAAGCCATGCATTTACCCGTTCTCTCAATGTGATCAATACTGTAGTCAAAGAGATCAGCGAAGGGAATTTCTATCCCCAAATTCTCTTAAAGAGCGGTGATGAATTTGAAGAACTCGGCAATGCGATCAATAAAATGATCAAAGGCCTTCGCGAAAGAGAGCGTTTGAAGCTGAACTTCACCCGATACGTCTCTCAATATATTCTAGAAAAGATCCTCCGTTCAGAAACTCCTCTAAAGCTGGAAGGGGAAAGAAAAAAAATAACCGTCTTATTTTCTGATATCCGCTCGTTTACCAACCTCGCAGAGAAACTGTCCCCAGAGCAAGTTGTGTCGATCCTCAATGAATACTTTGGCAAGATGCTGGATGTGATCTTTAAGAACTTTGGCACTCTCGACAAGTTCATCGGCGACGGGATCATGGTAGAATTTGGCGCCCCTCTTGACGATCCTATGCAGGAAAGGCATGCCCTGGCCACTGCAATTGAAATGCACCAAGTCCTGCAAAAACTCGATGAAAAATGGGCAGCTGAGGGAAAACCCCGGATCCAAATCGGGATTGGGATCCATACGGGCTATGCAGTCGTTGGCAACATGGGATCAGAAAAGCGCCTGGAATATACAGCGGTTGGCGACACGGTCAACATCGCTTCTCGTTTGGAATTTTCGACAAAAACCCTTCAAGTTCCCATCCTCATCAGTGAGACGACATATGCAGCGATCAAAGAGATCTACCCTTGCAAATCTATGGGTTTGATTTCACTGCCCGGCTTAGAAAAGCAAGTATCCGTGTATGCGCTTGAGTCCCTGCCGACAACAAATCCTGAAGGGGGCAAAACGTGAAATACCGCACTAAGCTCTACCTTTCATTTTTTCTTGTCGCACTTTTAAGCACTTGCCTTGGGATCTGGCTATTTTATCGCGAAGGAAGAGACCAATATTTCAATGTGATGCGCAGCAAGGTGCTCTCAATAGCAGCTACTTCTGCAGCCATGCTCGATGGACAAAATTTGGGTCCCTTGCGCAATACAAAAGATACTAACGATCCTCTCTATCAAAAACTTGTCAGAGAACTCAGAAATATCCGCAACGCCAACCGTAGAGAGGACGTCGACGTACATTTCGTATATGCCGTATCTCCTTCACCGACAAATCCTGAACAGCTTGTCTTTATCGGCGATGCAGATGAGAATCCGGAGCCGCTAGGAGAAGTTTATGTCTATGATGATGCCTATGACATCCTCTCTAACGAAGACTTCCCTTTTGCTAGTCGCAAATTTATCAGCGACCAATGGGGATTATGGCTCAGCGGTTTTGCTCCCGTATTTGATAGCCAGGGAACGTATTCAGCCAGTGTTGGCGTTGATATCAATGCTCATATTATCCTTAGTCGCCTCAACAAACTGATGTCCTTTGGAGAGTTTGCACTGCTCGCATCCATGGCGCTAGCAGGGATCCTCGCTTTTATCCTGGCTCGCTTTTCATCAAAGTCTCTTAACCAAATCCTAAAAGGGGTAGAAGAAATTGAACGAGGTGACTTTGATGTGCGGATCCCTATGCAAACACATGATGAATACGCCAATCTTGCATCTGCCATCGAACACATGGGACAAGGTTTGAAAGAACGGGAACGGTTAAAGTTAAGCTTCGCAAGTTATGTCTCTCGCCATGTGATGGAAAAGATCTTAAAAAACGACACCCCGTTACGTTTGGAAGGTGAGAGAAAAAAGATCACTGTGATGTTCACAGACATCCGAGACTTTTCAAAATTAGCAGAGACTTTGCCGGCGGAAGAAGTTGTTGCTCTGCTCAATGAATACTTTGCAAAAATGTTCGACATTATCTTTGACGGGGGTGGAACTCTCGACAAGTTTGTTGGCGATAGCATCATGGTCGAATTTGGGGCGCCGCTTGATGACCCTGAACAAGAAAAGCATGCCATTGAAACAGCTTTGAAAATGCAACATACCCTATCCAAACTACAAGCCGATTGGAAAGATCAAGGGAAGCCCTACATAGAAATGGGGATTGGGATCCATACTGGCCATGCTGTAGTAGGCAACGTGGGTTCTGAAAGGCGGATGGAATATACTGCGATCGGAGATACAGTCAATGTCGCCTCTCGATTAGAGCAGGCCACAAAGGCCCTTCTCAAACCGATTTTAGTGAGCGAGACAACATTGCAGGGAGCAGGAGACCATTTCGAAACAGAATCCTTGGGAGAAATGGAACTGCATGGCCGCACGGAAAAGATCAAAGTCTTTGCGGTCTTCTCCACAAAAAAGAAATAAGCATTAGACTTGTTGCATAACTAATGGCCTGTCGTTTATCGAGTCATATGAAAGGAAGATTTTAAAGTCGAGTCTGTGTAAAACAAGCCTGCCTTATAAGACTCAGACAAAAACTCCTATTGTTGAGCCTCGTGCCATGCGGTAATATCTATTGCAAGAATCCTCCGAGAATCTGTATGAATAAACTATGAACAATAGAATTTTCCTTTGGACGGCTGCTGCGGTAGTTATTGTCGGGGCATCAATTGTTACCTTCATTCCATCTTATTTATCTACAGAAAGTGGAAATAAAAAGCTACAAGCCATTGCTAGTAAGCAACTTAAAGGCAATATCACTTTTGAGTCCGCAGAATTGCATTGGTTAGGCCCCCAGACCATTCGCGCCATTTCTTACACAAGCCCTGCAGGTGATTTTAATGGTTCTTGCGAAAGGATTGAGATCGCTTCATCTCTTTTAAATTTATTGATAAGTAAAGATTTGGGAAAAGCGCTTATCTCTAATCCTTCACTCAATCTTAAATACATCCCTTCAAGCCCACAAACTCCAGCCATAGCAAGCGCTCCTTCAGCGTCGAAATCAACTAGTAAAAAGAAAAACACTTCACCGTCTCTCCCATTTAACGGGTCAATTGAAATCCAAAATGGGTCACTTCTTTATTCAGGGCTCAACGCTGCTTCTATCTCTTTAGAACAGATCTCTTCAACAATTGAAGTCTCAAAAGACAAAGGTCTTTTTCAAGTTTCTACCAACGGAATCACAAAACAAGCAGATGGTCAAGGGAGCTTTGATATCCAAAGCACCGTCTTTTTTCCTTCTTCTGATGAATTTTCTTTAAAAACTCAGTGCAAAATCATTGCGTTTCCTACAGAAGCTATTGCAGGGATCTGCGGACAGTTTGATCCCCGTTTATATCAAGTGATCAAAGTGGGAATCGGCCCTTCCTTTAACCTCAATATTAATGGAACGATTTCTCCAAAAGCTTGTGACCTTGCTTTTGGCTTAAATAGCCAACAACTAAACGGCCAGTTGGAAACAATCTTGCAAGATGATCATGTCTCTTTAAAAAATCCTGGAAACTTGACCTTTAGTTTCACACCGTCTTTCTATGCAAGCTTAAGAGAATTTATTCCTTGTTTAGCTGGGTCTAACATCGCAGCAGCCTCTTCTATGCGCCTGATGATCGATCAGATCGATGTGCCAGTAAAAGAATCATCTTTAGATTTAGCTAACTTAAGCTGTGCGGCAAAGATCTCAACATCTCCGCTGACTTTTCTCCAGGGATCTCAAAACATATTATCTTTAGATAGCTCTACATTTGCCTTAAGCAGCGCTGCTTTAAATGACAAATTACAGATGTCAGGGACATTGATCGCATCTTCAAATAAGATTCTCGATTTTCAAGCAGATGTATTCGGTGTGCTCAATAATGATAGGCGGTTCCAAAGCACGGTTCACGCGCAGTCGCTGCCTTTAGCATTTATAAATTGCTTCTCTTCACCCGCCTTTAAATTTACTGATATCTTAGGGCCGACCCTTGACAACCTCGATCTTCAAGCTAGTTATGGAAATGGCAAAGGGGCTATTACAGGGAATCTACAAACTCCTAAAGTTAAAATTTCTAATTTAAATGCCAAGCTTGCTGAAGGAATTACACTGGAATCCCCTGTAT
>JBGAFY010000012.1:0-10173 GCA_044226975.1 Rhabdochlamydiaceae bacterium | reverse complement strand
TTTTCCCCTCCAAACACTTCTATAACTCCCCTTAATTTGTCTATTGCTGCTGGATGTGTTATAATTTTAAAAGATGGACGTGCGACCCTCGACAGCCCTTTAAAAGCAACTTCTACACTCACTCCCTTGCAAATTCAGGCTTTATTATCTGACCCTAATGCCCCTAGAATCCTAGAACCCTTGGAATGCACCCTTCTAGTCCAACCTTTTTCTTCTGATAAAATTCAAGGATCTCTTGAATCTTCCGCTCTAGTTTTTAATACCCCGCTTCTTTCTGATAAGGCAAGCCTTGAAAATTCACGTGCTGATTTTATCTTCAATCAAAAAACACAGAGCGCAGAAGTCCAATTCCGTGCACAAGCATTGCAGAACAAAAAACCAATTGGAATGCTTCAATTAAAGATGGTAACTGAAGGGGCTGACTTTAATGATCTTCGACTTAAAGGTGCGCTGCAATGCACTGATTTTTCTACTGCTGTTCTAGAAAGCCTTATCGCTCCACAGAGCTTATTAACTTCAGTACTTGGCCCGGTGCTCAATGTAGAGCTCAAAATTGCAAGTGAGAGAAAATTGCAAACACTCTCACTTATGGCAAAAAGCGATAATCTCCATGTTGAAGCTCAATTTCTCTGCGATGACAAACAGTTACAGCTACAAGGATCCAAAGCTGAAATAGACCTAAAAGTCACCCCTGCCAGTTATCCTGATTTTGATCGTCTCCTAATGGGCCGAAAATCTCCTGCGCCACCTTTTGAACTTCTTGAACCTAGCATATGCAGCTTGTCTTTAAAACAATTATCGATCCCTGTGCAATATGATGATAAAAAAGAAGGATTAGCGAAAAGGATCCCGATAGGGCTCTCGGGATGGGACAACCTTTCAGCCAGTGGTAACTTACAGATCGCGCTCATGCGCCTGTTAAATAAAGCTTCAAAACAAACCGCTTCACTCTCTTCGCTCAATATCGCGCTTGATAAACAACAAGGACCTCGTCCGTTAAATATCCAGATCAATGGCGGCGTATCGGCAAAAGATAGCGCAGCTACAAGTACAGAAAGACGAGGAGTCTTAGATGGACAAGCGCAATTTACTAAACTTTTCAATGAACAAGGGATGCTCGACCTTCCTCAGTCGAAGATCTCTTTACAAGCAAACATCCAACAGTTTCCATCAATGTTATTAGATGTCCTTGTCCGTGCTTCTGGAAACTCAGACCCCATTTTTAGCATCTTATTTGGGGATTCCTTAAGTGCACAGTGTGAAGCGCAGATAGAACAGAGCAACGGAACTATAAAAAGCCAAATTCAAAGCAAGAACACTAAAGCCGCTTTAGATGCAACGGTACGCAATGGGGTCCTGACCCTAAATCAAGACCTCGATGCTCAACTCATCGTCACCCCTGAGTTAAGCGACTTCCTTTTTTCTAAGGTCAACCCCCTCTCGATATCAGGCATTTCGGCAAAAAATCCTCTTACCTTACATATTGATGCTCAAGGGTTTGCGTATCCGCTTTCACCTTATAGTCCCGCCAATATTACTATTCCAAAAGGGAAAATCGAATTTGGCCAAATTGTCTGTCACAACGAAGGAAATATTAACACGACCTTAGGAGTTCTCAAACTCACACAAATTTCCAAAGAAAAGGAGATTCAACTGTGGTTTGCCCCCATCGATTTTTCAGTTCGCTCCGGCAAAACAAGCATAGAAAGAACGGAAATTCTTGTAGCAAATGCATATGACATCGCAATTTGGGGCGATATTGACTTTGTGCAGGATTATGTCGATATGGTCTTAGGACTTACTTCTGATTGCCTAGAGAAAGCATTTAAGCTTAAAGGGTTACCTGCAAATTACGTCATGCACCTCCCTATGAAAGGCCCAATGAACAACGTGTCAAGATTAACTCTGCATCAGCAACTGCAAAAATCACTGCTTTGCTTGCCTGGCAAAGCAAGGCTGTGACCGATGCTCTAGGGAAAAGCGGCGCAGGGGCTATATTGGGTGGGGTATTAGGGAATTTGGCCACACTTCCGGATCGAGGAGCAAAGACCCCCCCTGCTAAAAAACCGTTTCCTTGGGATTCAGAGCCCAAAAAGAAAAAGACCGCGCTAACGGATCAAAAAAAGACTATCAAGAAGAAAGACAAGCCTTTAAAACAATTACTTAAAGTTCTTCGTTAAAATTATTTCTTACAAGATTAGATAATTTATTATCAAATTTATTTAACAAATAATTAATTATTGCCTTTAAAATTAATATAACATATAATAAGCACTATAACAATTTTAAAAAGAGCATTAATAATAATATGGCAAATACAATTTCTTTTAACACTGCATTTTCAACTCCATTTTTAAACTTATTTCACGCTGTTGATTCTTCGAATGTTGATTTACTCGATAGTCAATTAAAAATATACAAATATACAGAGCTTTTATCACAAATTAATAATTTTAATTCAATTTTAACAAACAACTGCTCGAAAAATGAAATTATTGATTCTTTTAATCTTCTCGAACCTGAAATCAGAGAATTTATAGCAAACACAGTTGCTTCTGCATTAAGAAAATCTGACATAGATGAAGCATATAAGCAAATTAGAGATTATCCCCAAATTCTGTTACAGGTTGTTTTTGCAGACTCTAAAAACCCCATACAAAAAAGCATTGAGATATTAGAGAAAACTATAGCTGCAAATAAAACGCTTTTTGAATTTTGTGTATTTTTGCACACATGTAAAGAAGACCCAAAAACGGCCATTGAAAAACATTTATCATCTAGCTTTAAAGATCTCTTAATCAAAATTGTTTCTGAATCAAAAAAAATCTCTTCAAGCGAAGCTGAACAAATATTAACTGAAGATCCTATTACAACATTATCCACTATGGCAGAAAACAATCTGACTGTTGCTGATAAGGTAAAGCGATCCTTAAATACAAATTGCAACCAAGTCTTCTTTGATGCGCGTGAAAAGGTAAGGTTACGTTCTTTTGCTAAAACATCCTTCCCATGTGATACTTCTATCTCTCGTTTAGCTGAAAAATTACCAAAAGAGAAAACTCACAATAAAACATTTAGAATCGCTTGTGTTACAGCAGAAGCTGTGCGAGCTACTCTTAAATGCGGCGGCCTCGCAGAAGTTCCAACAAATAAGCTAGAAGCAATCTTGAAATTAAATCCGTCATGTAAAGGAGCATTAATTGTCCCTAAGTACTCTATCCTTGCAACAGAAGTACAAGACAAATTAGTCCTCAAACCAAAATTGCAATTTTCTGATAATTATGACAGTGGGAAACAAAACAATGTCTATAAAGCAAAATTGCCCATTCCAGGGACTGATAAGCATATTTCTGTTTATTTTCTTGAAGATACACTCAGTGTAAATAACAATTCCAAAGATCGCTTCCTACTTGATGCAAAGCAACTTAGTGTGTATAAACCCGATGCAATGCAAAAAGAACGCTGGATGTATTTCTCTAACTGCGCTGCTCAATTCATAGCAAACAACCCTAAGAAATTTGACATTGTTAACTTTGAAGATTGCCATGGAAGCCTTGCAATAGAAATATTGTGGTGCCAGAAATATAAATCTATGGTCGATGGCACCATTCCTCCGCTAGTCTTTACTTTTCATAACAATGCCTACCACGCTCAAGGGCACTTTTCATTCGATGAAGCGAAAAAGCATTTTAATTCAATGGGTATAGAACACTCTTTCGCTCTTAACGGAGATGGAATCAACACCCTTAAAACCTCTATGTATGGTGCAGATGTTGTTAATACCGTCTCTCCCCAATTTGCTCAAGAAGTCCAAGGAGCACATAGTTTTGGATTGGAAGACGTCGCAATGGATACCGCATGGCGCGGAAAGTTATTTGGGATTGTCAATGGCAGCAATCCAGAAGCTTTTAATCCGGAGACAAATTCCGTATTAAAGAACTGGAAAGATCCTATCACTGGAGATCTTACCCCGCTTAATTTCAAAATCGGCGATGATATCGTCGAAGCTAAAATGAAAATTGCTGAGCAGCTGGCAAAATGGGTTGATCTCAACATGCCTGAATATAAGGGAAAAATTGACTTCAAGCGTCCAATCTTTTGTTTTATTGGTCGATATGACACAAGCCAAAAAGGGATACGTGAATTAACATATACTATGGATGCAGTAAAAGCCGTAAAAGGAACATTTATTGCAATGGGAGCTTCTGAAACAGAAGAGGCAACAAAAATCCTCAACGTAATGGAGGGCAAAGCAAAACTTGCAGGTAACGCGTTGATCCTTCGCGGTAATGAAGTCCAAGCTCAAATAGGTCCACTTGTGCGTGCGGCAATGACTTTTGGATTCTATCCGTCAATTTACGAGCCTTGCGGCCTAGTCCAATTTGAGACTTGGTGCGCTGCTTCCCTTGTGATTGCTTCTATGACTGGAGGATTTGTAGACACAGTCATCACTGAGGGAGAGCATTTTAATGGATGGCTTTTCAAGCGCGATGAACAAAATATTTGGACTACAAACGGAGAAATTCTCCAGGTCGTAGTTAAAGCTGCTGAAAAATGGGAATCTTTAAAGCACAATGAGAAAAATGAGCTGCTTACTCGGATCATGAAAGAAGGGCGATCGATGAGCTGGGAATCTTCTCCAAACGGCACTGCTCCTGCAATGCAGTATATGCAGTTGTACGCATACGCTGACGAAAGAGCACGTTTACTCAGAGGCAAAAATGCGATCTCAAACATTGTTTAATTAGGCCAAGTTGATCTCTTTGCAAAGATACACATCTTGGATGGCGTGAAGTAACTGAACCCCTTCTTTCATGGGTCTTTGGAAAGCTTTACGCCCTGATATTAGCCCCATTCCTCCAGCGCGCTTATTGATCACTGCGGTCTTTACAGCCTGCTGGAGGTCATTGTCTCCTGAAGGCCCACCCGAATTTATCAATCCTACTCTGCCCATATAACCATTGATGACTTGATAGCGCGTGAGATCAATCGGATGGTCCGTACAGAGCTGCGTGTACATTTTATCAGTTTGCTTACCGAATTTGAGAGCTTTAAAGCCGCCATTGTTTTCTGGAAGCTTCTGTTTTACGATATCCGCTTCAATTGTACTTCCTAAATGGTCCGCTTGACCGGTTAGGTCTGCAGCTTCATGATAATCAATTGTGTCGGTTTTAAAAGCGCTGTTACGCAAATAACACCAGAGCACTGTCGCCATGCCGAGCTCATGGGCCATAGCAAAGGCTTGGCTTACTTCTACGATTTGTCTGCGGCTCTCTTTTGATCCAAAATAAATGGTAGCCCCCACTGCGACACAGCCCATTTCATAGGCTTGCTTTACGCTAGCAAACATCACTTGATCGTACGTATTTGGATAGCTTAAAAGCTCATTGTGGTTGAATTTCATGAGGAAAGGGATTTTATGGGCATATTTTCGCGCTAGAATCCCAAGTCCGCCTAAAGTCGTTGCAACAGCGTTACATCCCCCATCAATAGCGAGCTTTACGATGTTTTCTGGGTCAAAATAAGCAGGGTTTGGAGAAAATGACGCTCCAGCAGTGTGTTCAATACCTTGGTCAACTGGAAGAATGGATAGATAGCCCGTGTTTGCTAACCGTCCATGGCCTAAAAGCTGTTGAAGACTACGCAATACGCGAATATTTCTGTCTGATTGAACAAAAATGCGATCAACCCAATCTGGACCAGGAATGTGAAGATGTTCCTTAGGGACTGTTTTGCATACGTGCTTGAGTAGATTTTCTGCTTCGCCACCGGCATTTTTGAAATTTCTGAGAACACCATCATAATCTACCCCAAAGTAATTGTATTACCCTAGCGTAGCAATGTTGAAAACTTTTCTTCAATTTGTTCTAAAGTTTTCATGAAGTTCTGGAAGTGTGCGCTGAATAAAGAGTGTCGCCAAGGTACAAAGTCCAGTGAAAACCGCAAACACTCCGCAATCCCCAAATCTTTGACAAGATCCAAAAAAAATAGCGTGATCAAGTAATTAATGCCCCAGTTGATAAAGATCGAACCGCTTATTGCCAAGCCCCTGATCTGTTGTGGAAAAATCTCAGATAATATCACCCAAGTCAATGGGCCTGGGCCCATAGCGAAAAATACAACAAAAGCGATCAAGCTAATGACTGCTATCAGCCCGATGTTTGACGTACTATAGAAAAAAGCAGATGAGAGAGCAAGGAGGGCACTAGCCATGCAGGCGTAGGTACATAACATCAAAGGACGTCTATTGACCTTGTTGATCAACCATAAAGCCACCCCTGTCGCAATGACGTTGACAAACCCCACAAGCAAGGTTGCGCCCATTGCTCCAGATCCAACAGCAAATTGAGCCTCTTTAAAAATTTTAGGCGCAAAATAAATCACCGCATTGATCCCAGACAATTGCTGGAAAGCACTTAAAAGAATACCGATACACAAGATTTTCCATAGAATTTTTTTTCCCAGCCGTTTTTCATGTCTCATTTGTGCTTGTTCGTGTTCTGGAAGCTCTAGTTTGATTAATATTTTTTTGGCTTCCTGCAACTTAATTTGCGCAATAAGCCAGCGTGGGCTCTCAACAATCCAAGGGGAAAATGCTATTTGTAAAAATGCAGGGATCGCTACAATGACAAACATTAGGCGCCACCCTTCTTCTAAGGTAAAGTAATATCCAAAAAGATAAGCGAACAAGATCCCCAGAGTGATCGCAAATTGATGCGATGAAACGTAAATCCCACGTCGTTTTGCTGAAGAAACTTCCCCTAAAAACAAGGGATTGGCAGTTGAAACGATACCAACCCCTACTCCTGTTAAGAACCTACCGAGCAAAAGCGTGGAATAAACCATTGCTATGGCACTGAGCACAGCGCCAATAAAAAATAACAACGCGCTGAGTACAATCGATTTTTTACGTCCAAGTGTGTCCGCTATTTTTCCTGAAACAATTGAACCGATCAAAGCTCCTAGTAAAAGGATACTGGCAAAAAATCCTTGTTCAGAAGTAGATAATGAAAAATGTTGTGCGACAGGTTCTAAGGTCCCTGCAATCACTGCTGTCGTATAACCCAATAACAATCCACCAAGGCTCGTAAAGGAAAGTAAAAATAGTCTATAATTCATGTGCAGCTGCATGCAAGTGCTTATGCATTAAAAATTGGGTAAGGCCATCTTTGATGACAGGATCACCTTCTTTTCGAAACCCTACTCTTTCATAAAATCCAAGTGAGTCTTCTTGCGTATATAAATAGACATCGAGAAACCCCTTTTTCTGTAGAAACTGCTCAAGCTTTGCCAATAGTTTTCTCCCGAAGCCTTGCCCACGATACTCCTCACTAACAGCCATTTGGTAGAGATGACCTTTACTAGCTGTTTCAGGACAAAACACCACGCAACCGACAATTTTCTTCTTTTCTAAAGCTAATAAGTGCATACACTGAGGTTCATCCGGAATCCGCTCTGAACCAGGAGGTTGCCCGAGAGGCTTATGCAACACTTCCCAGCGTAGCAACAGCTCTCGTTCATATTGCGGGTCATTTACGTCGATAAAACGAAAATTCATATCCCCCTCCCCTGATTGCTCATAAATTGGAAAATAGATGCTCTAGTACTTTCAAGCAACAGATGAAAAAAACACGATGATCGGTTGTGTTAACTTTTTAACGAATATACAAAAGAAGGCTCTTTAGATAATTACCTTCTGGGTGATAGATAGACTCCGGATGATCTAATGCCTGACGATGGCGGCTTAAGATCTCGATGCTGCGGCCCGTCTCCATGCTGGCTTGAAAGAGGATCGCTTCGAATTTTTGCCTATCGATAAAATGAGAACAAGAGCAGGTCAATAGAAAGCTGCCAGATGGAAGCTTTTCTAAGACACGGCGGTTAATCTCTCTATATCCGTTAGAAGCTTGAGGAATATCGTCTCTTTTCTTGGCAAATGCTGGTGGATCTAGAATGACGAGATCGTAATTTAAGGGATCTTCTTGCAGATATGCAAAAACATCCGCTTTACATACTGTATGAAGCTCAGGAGAGAACCCATTGAGCAAAGTATTTTTTTCTGCAATTTTTAACGCAGGGGCACTGACATCGACACTGACTGCAGAACGCGCTCCTCCAGCAAGAGCGGAAATGGAAAAGCCCCCTGTGTATGAAAAACAATTCAAGACACGCTTATCTTTTGATAAAGATCGAACAAGGGAACGCATATCTCGTTGATCAATGAAGAAACCTGTCTTCTGGCCATCCTGGCAGTCAATGGCAAAACGAAGCCCATTTTCTAAGACCTCTATTTCAGCGATATCTTCACCATACAAAACACCTTGGGCATCTTCAAGGCCTTCTTGGCGTCGCGCTGGGGAAACAGATTTCTCAATAATTGAACGAGGGGAAAGAAGGGCAATAAGCAGGTCTACGATCTCTTTCTTCAATCTCTCTATGCCATAGGTGTGGACCTGTAGAACTAAGACATCGGCATAACGATCCACGATGAGACCTGGAAGACCGTCTCCTTCTCCATTGATCAAGCGATAAGAATTAGTGAGATTTGGATCAAACAACGTTGAACGGAGCTTTAAAGATCGATCTAGGGCATTGTTTAGGATTTCTTTGATGGGAAGATCGACAAAGCTGAGCACACGGCCTGAAAGCGAATTTTCAGGATGGAAGTAAGCAATGGCAAGAAAATCACCCTTAGAACTAAAAACCGGCAACACTTCCCCTTTTTCACAAGGAGGAAGGGATGCTATCGCTCCAGAAAAAATCCAAGGATGACGCCGGAGCAAAGATTGCTCTCGCTCCGGTTTCAGGACGACTTTTCTCATGCGAAGGCTAGCGCGAGCTTTTTACGTGGAGCTTTGACAACCGGTTCTTCTACAGGACCGATCACCCTTCCAATAAGATCATAGTCAGCAATATCCGTGATCTCTACCTCGTAAAGTTTGCCAAATGCTGTGACGTTGCGCCCATCGTTAATGATGATCTGGCCATCGATCTCTGGGCACTGTCCAAAGAAACGCCCGCGCATCAGCCATTCGCTGTCAGGATGATATCCTTCAACGATCACTTGGAGCTTTTGCCCAAGGTATTTTTTGTTCCACTTGCGCACTTGTTTCATCTGCAATTTAGCCAGGCGCTGATAGCGGTCCTCTTTGACATCGTCGGCGATTTGGTCAGGCATCTTCGCGGCAAAAGCTTCTTTTTCTTTCGAGAACTTGAAAATCCCGATGTTATCTAAAGGATATTCACGGATAAAAGCTTCGAGTTTTTTGTACTGTTCCTCAGTTTCTCCTGGGAACCCTACCATGAGGCTTGTACGGATCACAACATTAGGGATTTTAGCGCGTAAAGTTGAGATCGTGTGCTTAATATGGGCAGAGTCGGTTTTGCGTCGCATTGCTTTTAAAATCGTATCATCGATGTGCTGGATGGGCATATCGAGATAAGGGCAGATCCTCGGATCACTTTGCATAATAGAGATCAGTTCATCTGTGATCTCGTCAGGATAAAGATAGAGGAAACGCAGCCAAAAAGGTTTATCGACAGTGAGCATCGCACGCAGAAGATTTTCTAGGCCATGCACCTCTTTCCGCTCTTTGCCGTAATCACCTAGGTCTTGTGCGATCAATATGATTTCCCGCACTCCTTGATTGAGCAAATTGTTGAACTCTTTGAGGACTTGCTCTTGGGGCTTGCTCTTCAAGGGGCCTTTAATGCTCGGGATAATACAGAAAGCACATCTTTTGGCACATCCTTCTGCAATCTTAAGATATGCGTAGTGTTTTGGAGTGGACAGGGTCCTTGGAACCTCGCCCCATTGCAAATAGCTGCGTGCAGAAGTGACAGATTCCCCAGGTGCAGGCGCTTCGATCGCGGTGAGAATTTTTTCGACGTCTCCAGATCCAAGCCAATAGTGAACATCGGGACAGTTATTCTGGACCTCGTCTTTATGCTTCTGGACCATGCATCCTGTAACAATTAGCTTTGCGGAAGGCTTTTTTTGTTTTAGGAGAAGATCGATCGTATTGCATGACTCATTTCTTGCAGCCTCGAGAAACCCACAGGTGTTGACGACCAGGAAATCTGCATCTTCCGCTTCTCCTGTGGCCTCATAACCTGCTTTGAGCAATATTCCGATCATCACTTCCGTGTCGACCAAATTGCGGGAACACCCTA
>JBGAFY010000242.1:0-2410 GCA_044226975.1 Rhabdochlamydiaceae bacterium | reverse complement strand
AGAGGACTTTGACAAAACCGACAAGAATCTTGATTTTCAATCATATTGAACAAAACTCCTCTGCTAGCGACTCTTGAAAGTAATTACCATACCATTGGACAGTACGTTGCAACCCATCTTCCAAATTGAAAAGAGGCTGCCATCCCAAAGCCTGTTTTGCTTTTTGTGAATCTAGGCTTTGATCGCGAATCTCTTCTCTTGCCTCATTAAGGATCTTTGGTGGGAGATCGGAGCAATTCATTAGCCGCTGCAGAGCAATTACAATATCCAATACCGAGTAGGGAGAATTTGGGCCAAAATTAAAGGCTTGTCCGCAAATGTTTTCCTTATGAGCGTTGAACGCCAGCATAAGATAAGCGTAAACAGCATCCTCGACATAGAGATAGTCTCTTGTATAAGTACCGTCGCTGCGAATTACCGGAGCGGTTTTTAAGTGGAAGTTTTTGATAGTACCTGGGATTAGACGGCTCCAGTTCAGATCCCCTCCCCCAAACAAATTACCGCAGCGAGCCACAACGACAGGAAGCCCATAAGTCTGGTAATAAGTATATGAGAGCAGATCGGTGCAGGATTTAGAGACATCGTAAGGATGCTGCCCTCGAAGCGGCATTTCCTCTGTATAAGGGAGAACCGTGCTGGAGCCATACGCCTTGTCGCTAGAAGCGACGACTATGCGTTTAACCAATCCCTTATGTTGTCTGCATGCCTCCAACAAATTATAGGTGCCACGAATATTACTTTCGAACGTAGGAAGAGGATTGCGTAAGGCAGTCCCAACAATCGTCTGTGCACCAAGATGAAACACAGTGTCAATTTCATGCTCGTTTATAGCTCTTTCTAGTGAGGCATAGTCTTCCAATGCCCCTTGGACAACTCTAGTTTTTCGATGAAGTTTGCTTCTGAAAAGAGCACTTTGAGGGTCATGATCCCGAACTAAAGTGACAACATTAGCTTTTTCCTGAACCAGTGCTTTAGTCAGCCAATATCCAAGGAAGCCTGTGGCGCCTGTGACAAAAACGTTTTTATTGATCCAAAAATCTTTCATATCACCGCCGTAAAGTTAAATATTGGTTAACGTTCCATGGAGGATTTCCTGATTCCCAAAGGGTTTGCAATAAGCGTTGCTCACGTAACGTGTCCATGGGCTGCCAAAAACCATCATGAAAATAGGCCATCAGCTGCCCATCCGCTGCTATTTTTTCCAATGGCTCTTTTTCCCACATTGTTTTTTCATCCGAAATGTACTGAATGACTTCAGGTTCAAGAACAAAAAATCCTCCGTTAATCCACCCCTCCTGCGCCTGGTTCTTTTCAGAAAACTCAACTACCTGATTACCATCCAAGACAAGACCTCCAAATCGAGCAGGAGGGTGTACGGCTGTAACAGTAGCCAGCTTTCCATGGGATTTATGGAATGCTACCAGAGCGGAAATATCGATATCAGCAACTCCGTCGCCATAAGTAAGCAGGAAGGTCTCATTAGCAATCGTATCTTTCAAGGCCTTGATCCTCCCTCCCGTCTGGGTATTCAACCCAGTATCAATCAAGCTTACTCGCCAATTCATCCTATTTCCACTCTTGATCTGACATTCTCCCGATGACAAATCAATTTGGAGATCGCTATGGTTCGCATGATAGTTCAAGAAGTACTCTTTAATCACTTCCCCTTTGTAACCTAAAGCCACTACAAAATCTTCAAAACCAAAGCGCGCATAAATACTCATAATATGCCAAAGAATAGGCTTACTTCCAATTTCGACCATTGGTTTTGGAATTTGACTGGTCAATTCAGACAATCGGGTTCCAAGTCCACCAGCTAAAAGCACTGTTTTCATGTTCTTCTCCGTTACCCAGGTGTCATTTCGTAGATAGCTGTAGAAAAATGTCTTTATATTTTCATCAACTAAACGAGTCTATAAATTTTATGTTGCTGAGAAAAAATAGGCCCAGTTAAGGAAAAACTTGCGCAACACAACAACTAAAGAGGAAGGGATCTAGTGATAAATTGCATCTAATTCCAATCAATTTAGTCATTAATTAAAATCGGATCGTAAACACTGTTAAATGTTTTTTCCATTTTGACAATATTCTGCCAATCAGCACCTACTTGTCGCACACGCTCTATTTTTACATTAAAAAAAAACTCCATGTCTCTTGCCCAATAATGGTAAATGCGTAAAAAATTCACAGAGACCTCTTTGCTGAACGGGGAATTTATAGGTGCAAAATTTTCAGTTACAGCTTGACATCCCGGCTTGTATAGAAAGTTGTGAGCAGTTTCAGCATCTATGGCATCCTCTATCTTGACAATGGATTTAACATGAAAATTCATACCATCAGTAAGTTCAGATCGATATAATAACTTGCCTAAGATTTTACCATCAGTACGTTCTACATTTGACGTTCCATA
>JBGAFY010000241.1:0-2428 GCA_044226975.1 Rhabdochlamydiaceae bacterium | reverse complement strand
GCACTGAAGCTCTTTGGCCGATACGGCTTGACGCAAATGGAAGGTTGTCTATTGGTCATCTTAGGCAGCTGATCGATTTAGCCATTGTTAAAGGGCGTCCCATTTTGCTTGTCGTCTCTGTTGCGGGAACGACAGAATTGGGAGGAATAGATCCGGTAGATCAAGTGCAAGCGCTACTCGATCAGTGGAAAAGAGCAAGTGGCATTCACATCTGGCATCATGTCGATGCGGCTTATGGCGGATTCTTTAGAACCTTAGATTTAAAGGCAACAGAAGTTTTCTCAGGTGTAATTAAGCAAGCACTCACAGCGATTTCTCGGGCGGATTCAGTCACTCTTGATCCACACAAATTAGGTTACGTTCCCTATGCCTCAGGCGCGTTTCTCACGCGAGATCGGCGCGATTATTATTTTAGCACGTTTGAAGATGCCCCTTACATTGATTTTGATCAAGTCCAAGATCGCGGCCCCTATACAATCGAAGGTTCTCGATCGGCAGCAGGTGCAATTGCTACATGGATGACGGCAAAGACCATGGGACTTAATCCTGAAGGCTATGGGCTTCTCTTAGAAAGAACAGCACGAATTGCAAAGGAATTGGCGGAGCGTTTAAAACAAGAAGATCTTCCCATCCAGATTGCCCCTGGCTGCGATACCAATATTTTATGTTTTACGTGTGCTTATCCGAATGAGTCTATTTCTATGAGCAACAAGCGAACTCTTCAGGTCTTTGATGCCTTTTCACCTCATCGAAATAGTTCCTTCATCGTTTCAAAAACCACACTTCATTGGAAATCCTACTCAACCTATCTCGATGAGTGGACTCAACAGTGGTCAGCGGGACGCGATGCAGATGCTGTAGTTTTAATCCGAATGACGATGATGAATCCATTTTTCAGCTCGGTTGAAACAGATGTGAACTATTTGGACCTTTATGTTCAGGAGCTAAAAAAAGCTTTAGATGAACTCTAAGAATGAAGGTTTTTAGCGAGGGAGCAGGTATTTCCTATCAATGACCTGCTCCCTGTATTTTCCTATTTTGATTTTACGATACTTCCATCAACAGGATTGAAATAAATCTCTACATCTCGCCCATTCTTGTCGGTTCCATAGATTTCGTAACAGCTGCCCGGTTGCTTGAATTTCCTAATTTTGTAGCCCTCTGCTTCAATTTTCTTTTGGAACTCCTCGACAGTCATCCATTTTTCTTTGGGCTCATCGGTGCATTTTTTAGCCGCATATGCCAGGCCGCTCGTCAGAGTAGCCGCCATCATCAAAACGATAATCGATTTCATAACCCTTACCTCCTCCAGGTGGGAACAGGGGACTGGATTGTCCCTTGTCTTCTACGATGCGCATTTTCTCGGAGTTTCAAAATGGTCAAATGCCCTAAGCATTTGAAATTAGATCACATGGGGCGTTTGCCCAATGGCCAAAACGGTATTTAGTAAGCATCTTAAAGACTGAATTACGAGGAAATTTGGTCAGAACGGTTGGGGGAGTGTCATGAACAAAACGAAAGTGTATGATCTGCCTACGAGGCTATTTCATTGGCTGTTTGCAGCAACTTTTCTTGCTGCCTTCTTTGTCGCGAAATTCATTGATGATGACTCGCCTGCTTATGCCTATCATATGCTTTTGGGTCTAGTGCTGGTACTAGCGGTCGCACTGAGAGTGATCTGGGGATTTGTCGGTAGCAAATATGCCCGCTTCTCGTCTTTCTCTCTTAGGCCAAATGACCTACTTCAATACTTTAAGCAGCTTTTCATCGGAAAAACCTCCCGAACACTCGGGCATAATCCCGCGTCGAGTTGGGCAGCATTAATAATGCTGACACTGGCTTTAGGCTTGGGATTGACCGGATATTTGATGACATCTAGCAGCAACAAGGAAGCCCTTGAGGAGGTGCATGAGATCCTAGCGAATATTTTTATTGTTGTCGCACTCAGTCATATAGCGGGTGTTATTTTTCATATGTTGAGACATCGAGACGGGATCGCTCTATCGATTGTGCATGGAAAAAAGACAGCAATCGAAGGTCAATCCGGTATCAATCATTCTCACAAAGGCATTGGCCTTATATTCTTGGCAGTCGTTGCAGGATTTGTTTTTTATTTAGACAGGAACTACGACAAAACCACTCAATCTTTGATTCTCTTTGGAAATACGCTTCAACTGAGTGAATCTGAAAATGAGGATCACTTGGGATTAGAAGCCGGACACCATGATGAAAACGATCGAGATGACAATGACGAAATTGATGATTAGATAAGAGCAGCTGTGAATACTAAAGAACGCAGATTTATTGCATCAATCTTAATTGCAATCGTAGTCATGGTGACGACCGACCTGATCACTGATTCTAGTGAAGGGGTTCAATGGTGGCACCTACTTATTGAAGGAACGATTGCTCTCGTCGCGTTAATTGG
>JBGAFY010000240.1:0-2438 GCA_044226975.1 Rhabdochlamydiaceae bacterium | reverse complement strand
GATGCGATGCATTTCGCTGAAGAGCTTACTGGCGTTTTCCGCGCCCACCGCCGTGCCTTGCCTGCGATAGCTCTATCGGACCCTGGTCATATGAGCTGCACAGCCAATGATTTAGGCTACGAGGGAGTGTTTTCTCGTGCTGTGGAGGCTCTAGGAAAAAAAGGGGATATTTTTATTTCTCTCACCACAAGTGGCAACTCCGCCAA
Organism: Rhabdochlamydiaceae bacterium; assembly: GCA_044226975.1. Classification (GTDB taxonomy): domain Bacteria; phylum Chlamydiota; class Chlamydiia; order Chlamydiales; family Rhabdochlamydiaceae; genus JBGAFT01. The sequence continues at coordinate 2,232 of JBGAFY010000240.1, read as the reverse complement.
CCTGCTTGCCGCTGTCCCTGTTGCAAAAGAATTGGGCTTAAGTACCGTCACTTTTTTAGGCAAACAAGGTGGTAAGCTAAAAGGGATGAGCGATCTAGAATGGATTGTACCCGGATTTGCTTTCTCTGACAGAATTCAGGAGGCCCATATGATGGCCATCCATATCATCATTGAGCTCGTTGAGCGCCAGTTGTTCCATGAAGCCTCATAATTTCGACACCCGCATAGCTGAGATCATTGAAGGAAGAGAGAAAGCAGGGTGGCTCCAACCTTTGCTCCGTCTTGCGAGCCTTGGTTATCGCGCTGGCATTTCAATTCGCGATTTTAAAAATAAAATTATCAAACCTGCTTCTGAACGCGTTGATGCCGTCGTCATCAGTGTCGGTAATATCTCTGTTGGCGGCACAGGAAAGACCCCTGTTGTTCAAGCGCTAGCCAAGCATCTTTCGACACTTGCTCCTGTAGCAATATTGATCCGTGGTTATCGTTCCCAAATAGAAAAGCACAATTCATTTTTGCGGATCTCATGGGACAAGGGGATGCAAGCGACTGCAGCCATCGCCGGAGACGAAGCAGTACTTCTCTCGCAAACACTTCCTAATTGCGATGTATGGATTGGAAAAGATCGCGTTGCAAATGCCCATCGCGCCCTTGCGCAAGGTGCCAAAATACTCATTCTCGATGATGGCATGCAAAATAACAGTTTGGCAAAAGACTTTGAAATTGCCGTTGTCGACAGCGCGGATCCCTTAGGCAGAATGACCTATTTGCCGGAAGGGCCGTTGCGCGACCATCCAGAACGTCTTAAGACTGCAGATCTAGTCATTGTGCAGCGGATCGAAAATGAAGAGCAGCTTGTTTCGGCAGAAGCAAAATTAAAGCCCTACACCCAAGCTCCGATTATGGGGGGAAAACTTCGAATCGAAGACAATACGCTGCAAGGCAAAACAATCGGTGCTTTCTGCGCCATTGGCAATCCACAGCGTTTCATCGACACTCTTAAGAAATTGGATTGTACAGTTGTGCATACCTGGTTATTACGCGATCATAGTGAATTTAAAGCACACGATCTCATAGAATTTGTCGCACATGCCCGTGCGCTCGGTGCAGAATGCATTGTGTGCACAGAAAAAGATATCGTGAAAATTCCATCTAAAGTAGAAATAACGATCCCGGTCCATGCACTGAAAATACAATGGGAACCATCGATCAGAACGGATGCATGGGAAAATTTTATCAACAAAGTAGAGGACATCCATGAGCGACGAGTTTAAAGTCACCCTACCTAAATTAGGCGAAAGTATAGTTAGTGCAACCGTCGTGCGCTGGTTTAAAAATCCCGGAGATCAAGTGCGGCTCGATGAGCCCTTGTTAGAAGTATCGACAGATAAAATTAACAGCGAGATCCCATCTCCAGTCGCAGGTGTTGTGAGCTCACTTGTCGCCCAAGTCGACCAAGAAGTCCAAGTAGGTGAACTACTCGCTGTGATCGCAACAACAGTCTCTAAAGCTGCGCCATCTGCGCAAGTGGCATCTATATCAAGCCCTGCACCGTCAGCAGCACCCAGCGGAGAAAGCAATGATTTTATTTCCCCAGCTGTCCTTAGGCAAGCAAAAGAAAGCGGTGTATCACTAGAAGAATTGACGAAGATCCCTGGCACTGGTGAAGGCGGGCGTGTGACCAAAAAAGATCTCGAAATTTACGCCGCTAAGCGCACTGCACCTAAAGCCCCTTGTCCTCTTGCACAGTCTAAGACAGAAAACTCTGATGATGTCGAAAGGCTAAAGATGAGCTCATTGCGCAAAGCGATAGCCGACAACATGGTCCGTTCCTTTTATGAAGCACCTCATGCGACAGTGATCGGAGAAGTTGACGTGACAGATGTCCTTAAAGTCATTCAAAGAGAGAAAGAAAATTTCCTAGCACAGCATGGTGTAAAGCTCACAATTACAAGCTTCGTCGCAAGAGCCATTGTCCGTGCTTTAAGCGAGTTTCCGCTTCTAAATTCATCTTTAGAAAATGACACCATCTTAGTGAAGAAATACGTGAACCTCGGTATTGCTGTCAGCGTCGACCAAGGCGTGATGGTGCCTGTGATGAAAAGTTGCCAGAAGCTCAGCTTTCCAGCCTTGACCAAAGCCGTTGCCGAGCTTGCGCAAAAGGCCAAAAACCACACTTTAGTTCCATCAGATGTCCAAGACGGCACGATCACCCTAACAAACTTTGGCATG
>JBGAFY010000239.1:0-2447 GCA_044226975.1 Rhabdochlamydiaceae bacterium | reverse complement strand
ATGAAACTCAACAAAAAGCAATCAATTTACGATTTGAAGAATTTAAAAACGGAATTGCATCACAATTTCCTAAAGAGGTGTCGACAACGCTTTTTACCAAGATGAATAGGGTCTATGATAAATTTGATCGTATAACGGCCAAAGTGGAACTTGTTGCTGCAATGAAACAGATACAAGAGTTCAACGAAGGGAAAAATACAAATGCTCCCACCCTGGATCAGCTAAAAGATTTGCTAAATACACCTAATATCTCACCTAAGTACGTAGAAGCATTGTTAATAGCTACAGAAAAGCTTGCTAAGACCGCTGATCCCAAATCAGAGTCTAATAACAATTCCGCTACGCTGATCCATTTTACTCCTCCCTCTTCACCAAAGCCGGCGCATACACCAACATCACCCTCTACAGACCCAGACATAGCTAAACTATTTGAGACACCAAAAAAAGACACAAATCCAGATGTAAAAAGTGCTTCCTCAGAGCCTACGCCACCAGACTCTCCCACCTCAACGCATTCAAAGAGTTCTGCATCAAGCAAACCAGAGGAGACGGTAGCGACAGACACAACACCCACTCCTACAGTTACGCATACGCTAAGTACAGTAGTTTCTGGTGGTGGCGATCCATCTCCGAAACATACTCCTCCTGATTCACCAAAACCTACCCATTCTTCAAGCTCAGGAACACCGCAACCAGAAGAGCATAATTTAAATGCTTCACCTGATGGCAAGAAAGGCGATCAACCTGAAATAGCTACGACAACCACAGGCACTGAAGCCCCTTCTTTAGATATAACTCCTCCTGCATCACCAAAGACCCCTCATGCCACAGTTTCTACATACTCTGTGACAACTAATCCTGATGATAGCACAAAAGGTGAAGATAACCCATCTACGGCTCCAGTAATTAACTTGAAAACCTCCCAGGATTCAGAAAAAACCCCTGAAATCGACTCAGCCTCTACACAATGTTTCTACAAAGCAAGAGACAATAACAACTGACTTGGATGTAGATGAATCTCAAAAAGAAGGCGTTCTTCCCCTTGATACCACCCGCTCCGTAGGAAAAACAGAAACCGTTACCACACAAGAAAATAACAATAACTCAATACAAACTCAGAACACCCCTACAGTTCCGATTCTTGATGTCCTTTATAAGGACATAAGCGAAACAATCGCTCATAGAAAAAAAGAATTCTATTCTACCATAACCAAGTTTGGTGAAGGGCTTGCGTTAGGAGGGATGCCAAATCTTGCTCACCTCGTCTTTGAACAAGCATATTTTTTTGCCAAACAAAATAGATGGAATGTCGATTTTAAAGACTCTGGCGAGGAGTATGTCAAAACAAACTTATTTACTGCTGATCAACTTAACACGATCTTCGATCGCGCCAGTGCTTTATTTTTCTTAGAATCTATGAACTCTGTCTTATCAAAGAATCCAAACATCATCACTGAAGTGATGAACGATTGTGAAAAATACTCTCTTTCAACAGCAAACAGCATCTATGGTGCAACTTGGAAATATGCAACTGAAACAGAGAGAAAACAAGTACCTGATTTTGGTAAACATGCTTTTAAAGGAACGGAAGATCAGCAAGGAAAGGCCCTCTACCCAATCAGCTTGGAGACGAAACAAGCAGCAGTAAAAGCAGTTATAAATGATTGCAAACGCACTTGGAACAATCACTAATAGCCCAAGTCTACATATTTTCAGACCTCTTGCTTCTAGGGAGCAAGAGGTTTTTTATTTCCTTGTCTCTTTCACTTCGTCGAATTAAAATTATATGTTTAAAAAAATGCGGATTCAATTTCTTACTCAAATGTATGGGAGGTCTTTATGACAACAGAGTTATTTGGAAACGCTGGTCGCATTTTCACACTCACCACTCAAGGCTATGAAGCTTACAATGCAGGTAATGAAGCAATAAAAATTCCTCGATCTGCGCAGATAATTGTTCAGGACAAAATCAACGAGATCAGAAAAGCCGTTGCTGAATTGCGCAACTATCCTGAACTCCCTGCTCAAGAAGCAGCAGGAAGGCTAGCGCATGAAGCAGAAAAACTTGAGAAAAAGCTTACAAGAGTTGAGTTGAATGCTGAAAACTTTAAAAAAATCACAACTATCTATGAAAAGACGATCGCCTTTGAGATAAGAGATGGCGAGGTCAAGGGAATTATAAAAGAATTAGAAGCAGTATTAAGTAATCCTATGGCCACTTCTTTATGCTTTAACAATGCTCTTCAAGCATACGCAACCTTGGGCAGATTTGTTGAAGTAAACAACTCAAACAACAATAGCCTTGTTCCACGTGGCTCTCCTGAAATCCCCGATGGAGGGAAATACGATGAGATCGTGAAATATACATTTAACTCTTCCTCTGAAGAGATCTCTTCTTCTGCCAGTTCCACCCAGATTCCTAAGCAAAATGAAGACATACAAATTTG
>JBGAFY010000238.1:0-2500 GCA_044226975.1 Rhabdochlamydiaceae bacterium | reverse complement strand
CAAAGAACACAAGGCTCATCAATGCCGCTACGATCATGCTAATAAACAGAGCATATTTGTTGCCGCGCGCACCAAAGAAACCTTCTAGGACAACTCTTAGCAAATGCCCGCCATCTAAAGGCATCACAGGAATGAGGTTCAATATTGTCCAATAGAGATTGACCGCTTGAAATGTCATGATCACTGCTCCGACAAACCCCTGTTGCATGGCTGGATGCAACAATACAGCAGTGGCTATGAGGAATAGAAAAAATCCAAATAAGGGTCCATTGAACACGATGAAGAACTGTTTCCATGTCGGCAATTTCTCGCCGCCGTGATAGGTAAGCCCGCCTAGGGCCACAAGTTCAATGCGAGGTGATTGTTTGAAAAGCAAAGATGTCAGTGCATGGCCGAATTCATGGACGAGGACGGAAACAAGAATAATGACAATCCACACAAGAGTTCCAATCAAGCTCATGCTGTTGAAAAAGCCTATGAGCCCAGCTGTCACCCAAAATAAAGGATGGATCGTAATCGGTATGCGACCTGGAATGTGGATCAAGCGTGTTACCTTTTAAATTTCTCGATCGCCTGGGCCATCGCATGTCCCATCTCAGTTGGAGTGGGGGCCACAGTGACTTTGGCTTTTTTTAATGCTTCGATCTTTCCTTGCGCCGTTCCCTGGCCGCCAGAAATGATCGCTCCGGCATGGCCCATACGGCGTCCAGCGGGTGCAGTGACTCCTGCAATAAATCCAGCAACTGGCTTGGTGCAGTTCTTGGCAATCCATTCTGCAGCTTCTTCTTCTGCATTGCCGCCAATTTCTCCGATCATCAAAATCGCTTTGGTCTCAGGGTCTTTTTCCAAAGAGCGTAGGAACATCAATGAAGTTTGTGCCGTTGAGAGGATCTCCCCCAATGCCCACACACGTCGATTGCCCTAAGCCTAGCTGCGTCGTCTGCCAAACTGCTTCATATGTGAGAGTGCCTGAGCGCGACACAATACCAACAGAACCTTTTTTATGGATATACCCTGGCATGATCCCCATCTTGCTCTCTCCTGGCGTGATCACACCTGGACAATTTGGACCAATCAAGCGGCTGCGCTTGCTATTTCGCATCACATGACTGACCTCAAGCATGTCTCTAACAGGGATCCCTTCTGTGATGCACACAATTAACGGTATACCTGCATCTTCTGCTTCCAAGATCGCCTCAGCAGCAAATGGAGCTGGAACGAATATCATCGACGCATCGCAATGCGTTTTCTTCTTCGCTTCGTACACAGTGTCGAATATGGGGAGATCGAGGATATGCTGCCCTCCTTTGCCAGGAGTGACACCGCCAACAAACTGTGAACCGTAAAGGATCCCTTGCTCAGTATGGAACTTCCCCGCTTTGCCCGAGATCCCTTGAGTGATGATCCGAGATTTTTTGGTGAGTAAGATGGCCATGGCAATTTCTCGATTATTTATGTTTTAAGGCAGCAACTGCTTTTTGCGCAGCATCGGCCAAACTGTCAGCCGTCAAAATTGGTAGCTTGGATTCTTTCAAGAGCTTCTTCCCATTTTCCACATTAGTGCCTTCTAAGCGGACCACAAGAGGCACTTTGAGCTGCAGTTCGCGGATTGCATGGATGATCCCTTCAGCAAGCGTACCACAGTCCATAATTCCGCCAAAAATATTGACGAGGATCACTTGGACATTGGGATCACCTAAAATAATCTTAAAGCCCTCTGCGACTTTTTCTTTAGAGGCTCCGCCACCGACATCGAGAAAATTTGCTGGCTTACCGCCATAATGCTGGATGATGTCCATGGTGGCCATCGCAAGACCGGCTCCATTGACCATACAGCCGATATTTCCTTCTAAAGCGATGTAGGCCAGATCGAACTGCTTGGCTAGGACCTCATTGGAGGATTGCTGAGTTGGGTCATACATGGCAGCAATCTCTGGCTGTCGGAATAACGCATTGTCATCGACGCTCAATTTAGCGTCTAAAGCGACGATCTTACCTTCATGAGTTTCTACAAGAGGGTTGATCTCTAAAAGAGATGCATCTGTTTCGATAAATGCTTTAGCGACAGCGGATGCAAGACGCATCCCTTCTTTGGCTCGTTCTCCATCCCAGCCCATGAAATTGACAAGGCGCCACAGCTCAAATGTTTTGAGCTTGCCGTCGATTGGGATAGGAAGCGTGAGGATTTTTTCAGGCGTGTGCGCGGCAATTTCTTCTATTTCCATCCCCCCTTCAGGAGAGGCGATGAGAATTGCTTGAGCACGGTTGCGATCGATGACCGCACCAAGATAGTACTCTTTTTTGATATCCACAGGAACTGAAAGCAGGACTTGGTGGGCTACGACCCCTTTGGGGCCCGTCTGGTTATTGACCAGCTTCATCCCAATGAGTTTTTTGGAATAATCCAAAATCTCTTCAGGAGTTTTTCCGAATTTCACCCCTCCCCCTTTCCCCCTTCCTCCAGCATGCACTTGGATCTTGACAACTGCTTGTTTCCAGT
>JBGAFY010000237.1:0-2458 GCA_044226975.1 Rhabdochlamydiaceae bacterium | reverse complement strand
GAGAAGAATGAAGATAAGGAATGGGATCAGGCAAGAAGAAGATCAAGATAAAGAAAGGTCATTTGCCGAATCCGATCGTGCCCGTACCCGTGCCCGTGTGCGTGCCCAATCTCCTTCTTTTGCACCTTCTCTCAGGTAAAAAAGAACATAAAAAGTAATGTTAAAATTTTTTGTTGCGTCCGTATTTGAAAATCAGTAAAAGCTATGAACAACCAAACATCTGACCTAACACTTGACGTATGCTGAATTTCCGCAAACTTAAACAAGACTTCTCGTCCAACATTATTAAAGAAGGACGCGACCTCTTTGATAATCAAAAAGTAGTGTCTGCAAAGCTTCTCCATTTAGATGGGAAGTCCATGCGGATTAGCGGAAAAATTATGGGGCAGTATGAAAATTGTTATGAGGGTGAGATCGAGATCGACCGCCAGGAATGTGAAGCGATCGATTCAGATTGCGATTGCCCTTATAACTATGATTGTCAACATTTAGCTGCGCTCCTGTTCTATCTGGAACAAAACCTCGATGAGATCCTCGTTGCTTATTCCAAAGAACACGATTTAGAAGATAAGAATGATCTTGAAGATTCAGACCGCGAAGAGCTAATCGAAAAATTTAAGGAAGCTGAAACTAAGGAATACCAACGTAAGGAAGAATTGTTTCAAAAACAACTTTTGCAAGAGTACATTAATTCTTCTCAGCTTTTAGCTGTTTCTCCTTTCTTCCGTCAGGAAGATAAAGTTGTCTTAGATTCCGCTGAATGTGCGTTGATCTTTTTGCCCTCAGCCAATTCGGATAATGAAAGTAAGCAACAAGTCGAATTGCAACTGGCATTGCGTCTTCCTTCCCGTTCCAAGCCCTTACATGTTCCCATGATTAAATTGTTTTTTGAATCCTTAAGATACGGAGAACCTATTTTTATAGGTGGTAGAAAATATCGGTTTGCTCTGGACTCATTTGATCCAACTCAAAAAGAAATGCTCGCACTTATTTTAGACCACGGTCGGTACAATGAAAATCCCAACTCAGAAAAATTATTGCGCAGCGCGTATATCGACCATGAAGTCTTTGGCATGATCCTTGCAAAGGTCTATGAGTCAGCTTTAAAGGGGCGGGGGAAAACTCCATTTAATGGACAAGAAGATGATTTCCCGGCACTTCCAGGTCTTTATGAGAACAGTTTTGAGACCCCTCTTCGTTTTTCTCCGACCCATGCGACCTTCCGTTTTGTGCTCGATTATATTCCTCCACCTACCTCAAAGATCTTAGTGGACCCAAAGATCCTCGCAGATGGCGATACAGCTTCTTTAGAAGAAACGCGCTTATTTGAATGTGCAAAACCAGGGATGATATTTAAAAACATCTATTACCGTTTCCCAGAACATGTCACAAGGCTGCATTTAAGAAATTTACGTCCACTACGCGATATGACAATCCCGGAGCCATTGTTCGGGACTTTTGTGGAAAACTCTTTGCCCGAGTTAGTGAAGTACGCCGATGTCGCAAATCAGCATGTAATTGAAAATTTTGTGACCCTGCCTTACGTAGAAACTGTTAAAGCGAGCTGCGACTTGTCTTATTTAGATGGGGAATTAGAAGCAAACTTGCGTTTCCACTACGATAATTATGATATTCCAGCAGCTGCAGTCCAATTGCAAGGCGAGCATTTAGCTTCATTTGTCACAAGTCAGGGAATTTTAGCTCGAAACCTAGTCGATGAGCGGAAGATCATTGAAGACCTGTTCCAAGATTTTGTCTTTCACCCAGAGCAAGGGGTTTATATTGCAAAGTCAGATAAAAAAGTAATCGAGTTTATGACGGATATTGTGCCACGGTATCAACATCGCGTGCAGTTTAATTGTCCACAGAACCTGCTCGATCAGTTTATTTATGACCAATCACAATTCACCATTGCACTCAGTCATACTCCAAAAATCGATATCTATCAGATCGATCTGAAAGTAGATGGAGCTCTTAAGGGCGTCCGCATGGACCAGTTGTGGGAGTGCATTGCCTCCAAGCGTGCTTTTATAGAATTAGAATCTTCTAAAGCACGCAATAAAAAAGCGGGTGAAGGGAATAAGATGCCTAAAATCTTGGTCCTCGATCTCGAGCGTGTTGGTAATATTGTCCAATTGTTCGATGAGATGAATATCCAAGTTTTAGAAGATCATATTTTAGAGCGTCCTTTATGGAGTTTGGCAAGTATTGAAGCGAATCAATTTGAAGGCTTGCCTGTCAAATTTTCGATCACAGAGCAACTTTTGGATATTCGCAGGCAAATGCTTGGAGAAAAGAACATCAAGCTTTCTGAAGTGCCAGCGGAGATTAAAGCGACATTGCGCACTTATCAAACAGAAGGTATTCGCTGGATTGAGCGTCTTCGACTCATGTATTTAAATGGAATCCTTGCAGATGATATGGGACTTGGAAAAACTCTGCAGGCAATCGTTGCGAT
>JBGAFY010000011.1:0-18983 GCA_044226975.1 Rhabdochlamydiaceae bacterium | reverse complement strand
TAATGCAATATGGCATTCTCTTTGTGTCTTAACTGGCATTGACTTCAAAGATAACAACGAAAAAACATTATCTCTTCAAAAAATGGAAGAAATCTCTCTAAATACCCAAATGATGATTCTTGGAGCTTATGATGGTGAAGGATTTATCTTTTGGGAAAGAAGTAAGAATTAACGATTTTATATAATGCTAAATTCAACCTTTCTGAACATGAAAGTCAAAATGGAAGTTCGGTTTGGGATGCCGCGCCTCGTGCCTTCTCAAATACGATTTCGAAAGCAAGCGAGGAAGAGGAAAAGAAAAAACATAATACAAATCCCTTCGAAGGACCTGTTAGCGGAGATGTAGTTGTTGTAGATGAAGCAGGTAATGCAATTAATGTGTCTCAAGGTAACTGGTTAACTGGATCAAAGGATGGAAAGTGGATACAAGAAATGCAACCTGGAAAGACTCCCGATGGGCAAGCTACAGGGACTCGTAAAGACGGCGGACACCCTCCTGGGCCAAAACATAGTGATCCTCGAGCTTTGGAACCTCATTCGCATGTTCCTGGGGTAACTAATCCGGATGGATCCCCTTGGCTTCCAGTTAAAAAATAAGGAGGAAATACATGGAAAATAAATTTACTTGGGGAGATCCAATAGTTATAGCACAAAGTGCACCATCCAGCTTTCATCCAGGCGAATTTGCGTCTGTATGTGGTTTCTACAAGATTACCTCGGAAGAAAGCGCTAAAGAATTTCAATGTAAGGTTGGAGATTGGATTTATACAGTCGAATTTCCAGATGGAAGTGATATCCAAATCGCAGAGTTATATTTGGGAAAATATGAAAATGACAAGTAGATATCAATGGGATCTTGAATACAGAGGCTGATACTGTGCTCGACTAGATAAAAGAGTACGGTTTTCCTGGTAGGGACGTCCACAAAACCATCCCAATCCTCATAAGCATCCTTATGAACCTAATCCAACAGGAGGCTCTCCACAGAGGGGAGATCCACAACCACTAGAAAATTGGAAATATTAATGTTTAATCCCAAATATCGAATTTTACTTATGAGTGAATGCTTTTCTCGAGATAGGGTTGTTTGTCTCGGAACGCAATTAATCTCGATTGTTAATTCTATTAAGGATTTCTTGCCGCAGCATGTATGGTATGGAGCTGATATTGATGCTGTTGGAAAAGGTGCGTGGAAATACAATCTTAATAGATTTCAATTAAAATTAATTGGTAGCGATTTACAATTTATTGAATATTGTTCTGAAATCGAGCAATTCATATGGGGGGAATTTTTGTGCATTGATTGTAATTCCTCATCTCAAAATATTCAAAACGTCGAATTAGAAACAGAAGACGAGCCATTTCGCCCTATCGATTGCACGGGAGTTTTAATGGAAATTAGAGCATTTGATACGACTTATTTTGAAATATACTCGCAAGACATAGAATTAATGCAGAAGATATCAAAAATTTATAGTGTTGATATTGAGAACACGCTTAGTCATAAAATATTGAAGTAATTTGATCAGCATCTTTTAATAGTGTATAGAAAGACGAGCTATTGATTAATCGACTAGCATCTAAATTCAAAGAGATCCAATTTTTGAAACCCGATTTTGAAAAATGAGACTTTGTTGTTCTTGAGCAAAGCCTTTGTTATGCTATAATTACACGCCTCAGTGAATTAATACGCGCTCTGTAGAAAATCCCAAATCCTTTAAAAAGTTCTGAACGCTTAGCTTTCCCACTGTATGCGCTGCTCCTATACAACAGAATGCCCTTGTTTTGCTGCTAGCAAGTTTGGAAATTCTCATCGCCATGTTCGAATTGCGCTTCTCCATTTCTGCAGCTTCATCAATTGAATCTGTTTCTGAAGCATCAAATTCTTCAAGACTCCCTTTTTCCCATGCATTAAACATAGGCTCTAGTTGTTCGCTCTTATTGCGTGCGGCATTTTTTATAATGCTATCCATTGATTCAGATACGTCAATAATTCCTTTCCATTCTTCCTTTGACAAGACTTGCAAAAATAAATCCTGCAAAGGATCGTTTTGGAGAATCATTTCTTGCGTTGCTTCCTGTTCTTCAACTGTTTCGAGATCTTCAATAGGTTTATTAGCCTTTTTTGCTAGATTATGTAGTTCGTCATCTATGCCTGAAGAAAGCCCAGCTTTACTCCAAACTCTAGATTTTAAATCAGAAATACATTCGAAAATAAAATCACTTTTTTCTTTGTCGTTACCAAAATCCAATACTTCCGATCCTTTTTTTTCTCGGAATAAGTTTTTAAGTGTGTCAGTAATGTTATGTGTCTGTTGAGGGGAAAGGGTGCTCCATTTTTCTTCCCATTGCTTTTTTCTTTCTAAGTCGTAGGATTTGTTTACGTTTTGCCCATAATAGTCGATTTCTAATGCAAGGCAATGGGATTTTGCGAAGCATTTGTGAATGCGCCCATTTAATTCTAGCAGGTTGGTGGGGGCTCTGTGCATCGATCCTAGTAGATATCCTACCGTTGCCTCACTTTGCTTAATTTTCCAGAAACACCCAATGGGCTCTTTTTTGCTTAACATTACACTCATATTAACCGTTATTTAAAATTATATTAATTATATATTATTATTGTTAATAATTCAATTGCTTGTGTTTTTTTAAAATATTTAGTTGTAGTTAATTTTATGAATAAAGCTATTTATAGCTTATTTGCAGAGGGTTAGTAAATTGCATAAATGATGCGGATATTAACCCGAGCTATAAAATGGTGACAAGATGCAATAGCGCGGTGTATATATGCTAAAGACAAAAATTGCATGCATACGAATCTCTATAGGTACTTAACCATGGCAGAATACGAAATTGTATATGAAGGGGACTTGTCTACCCGCTGTGTCAACTTAGACAACCACGACGTTATCCTTACCGATGCACCCAAAGATAACCACGGCAGGGGAGAGAGGTTCTCTCCGACTGACTTGCTCGCTGTATCTTGGGGCTCTTGCATTGTGACTATCATGGGGATCCATGCTAGAAGGCTGGGAGTCGAGATGAAAGGCTCCAAAGTGCGTGTGAAAAAGATCATGCAACAAACGCCTGTTAGGAGAATCGCTAAACTAGAATTCCATTTTGAATGCCCGCATGAGGTACCCGTTGAAGTTGCTAGGCAATTAGAGCAGGCAGGGGCGCAATGTCCTGTGCATCATAGTTTGCATCCTGATATCATTGAAGTGATGGACTTTACCTGGGGCAAGAAGTGAAATTTACGCAAGGTGCAGCTTTTCAAAAACATCTGGAGCAAGCGTCTCCGTCGCATCTCTCAAATGCCTATCTTGTGATCTGTACGCATGCTGACGATCGCAAAGAGTTCATGGATGCAGCTGTTGCTGCTCTGATGAAAAAAGAGCCTGAGGCCCAAGTTGTGCATTACAGTGGCCAAAGGCAATCAGTTGAGTTGCGAGATGTCCTTGCGCCATCGCTTTTTGCCAGTAAGTTAATTGTTGCTATCGATGCTTTAGACCAATGCAAAAAGCCTGATGTGGAAATGCTGGCGCATGCTGTCGCGCAGCCAATCCCGGGAGTGTCGCTTGTCTTGGGGGCTTCGGCTAAGAAGAACGCTGAGGCAATTGCGGAATTGGGAAAGAAGGAGCTGATCGTTTTAGATCTGTCGGCTGAAAAGCCTTGGGACAGACAGCGCCGCATTAAAGATGGCTTCTTTCAGTATTTACACCGCCAAGGGAAAGGGATCGCTTCGGATGCTTGGGAAGTGCTAGCAGATGCTTGTGGGTATGAGTCTGCGAGTGTGCGCAGTGAGATCGACAAATTGTTGACGTACATTGGCCCAAAGCCCCGCATCGAACTAAAAGATGTCACGTCGCTGTGTCTGGCTGTTGGGGAAAGTCTCAGCTGGCGCACTGTGGAAAAATTGATTTGGGATGAGGGGATGTTGGACTGCCAGGTTGAGCTTGAGGACTCAGCGGAACTGTTTCCATGGATCAGCTCGATGCGCTCTCATTTGCGCTCGGGCCTTAAAATTGCTGTTCTGGGATCTCAAAGAGCTACTCCTGAAGAGATCGCACGCGCGCTACCGACATTAAAGCCTCAGTCTCTGAATACGTATATTTCTGTCGCGCCGAAAATGGGGGAGGCTTACTTTTCCCATGGGCTGCGCCTGCTCTATGATCTGGAGATGCACCTCAAGAGCTCGACGATGCCTTTCCCGCTGTGCTGGGATTTTTTCCTCCATGAATTTTTAAGCTTAAAACGGCGCACATGAAGTTATTGCTGTTCCCTAATGTCCTCTTTGATGAGGGCGACCATCGGCAGGTGATCCCTGAAAGTGTCGATCGCGCTGTGGCGGGCATTGATTGTCTGATTGCTGAAAGTGAAAAGGGGGGACGTCGTTTTTTAAAGCGGTTTGTTTTTCCCGTGGGAAAAAGCTTCCGTGATATTCCTATCCACTTGCTGAATGAACATAGTTCTCCGCAAGATATTGCGCATTTGGCAGCGCAGATCACTTCTAAAGATCAAACGTGGGGCTTGGTCTCGGATGCTGGTCTTCCTTGTTTGGCAGATCCAGGAGCTCGGCTTGTTTTTCTCTGTCGGCAGAAAGGGGTGGAGATCGAGGCCTTTTCAGGGCCGTCTTCGATGGTGATGGCGTTGGAGCTATCTGGACTTACTGCCCAAGCATTTGCTTTCCATGGATATTTACCACAAGAGGGTGAGCTGTTGAAGAAGAAGCTTGTGGGCTTGGAAGAGCGTGCGCGCAAAGAGAAAGCGACGCAGCTTTGGATTGAGACGCCGTATCGCAATGAAAAGATGTTGAAGGTGGTCTGTGAGGTTTTGCAGGGCCCGACGCTTCTCTGTGTTGCGAGTGGACTTACTTCGCCTGAGCAGCGTGTGGTGACGCAGCCTATTTCGGCATGGCGGAAAGAATCGCATGCTGAGTGGGATGACAAGCCTGCTGTCTTTCTTATTCTATAAGGAAAAAATTGAGGGCGTGTGCTCTGCACCGCCCTGGATTAATTGAGATGAGTTCGACTGCGATAGAGTCGTAGAAGAGCATTCCTTCGGCTTAGATGCGCTTGACTGTGAAAGATCTGAAAATTTGTTAATGGGTTGTAAGTTTTGATTTCTTTAGGCCTTTGATCGAACGTCGTGATAAAGAACTCTCAGAGATTGATTGTTTAACGTCTTTTCCCATTTTGAATAACACATCAGGGCATAGATCAACGCCATTAGGCCAATATATCGATATGCCATCGCATTTTACTTTTTTGAAATATTCGATGTCCATTAAGGGAATCAACATGTTTTTCGCATTTTTAAGCATACTTTCTAAATTGACTATTTTGACACGCCTATCGTTAAACAGTAATTTAAGCTTATAGCCTTCTACATATTCTACTTTTTTAATCGTGTGCAACATAGCTTACCTCAAATTTTCCTGATACTAAGGCTTTCCAATTAGCCATCAATGCCTTTTCATGCATTAAAGTCCAAGCTGTTACAAATGCTGATTGTTTTTAAGGAAACTTACCATCAATCATTGGTCCCACGTACGTTACTAAAAGTGGCGCTATAGTTCTGATAGTATGCGTGGAAATGAGGAGGTGCATGATCATCAAAAAACATTTTAATTATGATGCCTAAAAACATACTAATCTCGGGCATAAAACCCCAGATTAAATTTATACACAAGAAATCTAAAGAATGACCCTATAAAAGGACTTTCCATTCTCTTTTCAGGCTATCAGTGACTTTACATTACACTCAACTGTTTTTGCTAGATGGAGTTCGACTGCGACGGAATCGTAGAAGAGCATTCCTTCTGCTGTCAGAGAAAGTGTGTCTTCGGAGACGCTTCAGCTGCTTCTTCCAGAAAACTCCATCGGAACAGAAAGGTTCAGTCATAAACAAAGGGGAAAATTGAGGGCGGTGCAGAGCACGCGCACTCCAGGGCGCTTCGCGCAAGGAAAAAGAAGATGTTTCTCTTTGCGCGTAGCACCTTGGAGTGCGCGTGCTCTGCCTAGTTAGATGAGTTGCTAGTGGACTTACTTCGCCTGAGCAGCGTGTGGTGACGCAGCCTATTTCGGCATAGCGGAAAGAATCGCATGCTGAGTGGGATGACAAGCCTGCCGTCGCTTCTTATTCTATAAGGGGAAAATTGAGGGCGGTGCAGAGCACGCACGCGCACTCGCGTAAAGAAAAGAAGATGTTTCTCTTTGCGCGTAGCGCCTTGGAAAGAAGATGAGTTGCTAGTGGACTTACTTCGCCTGAGCAGCGTGTGGTGACCCAGCCTATTTCGGCATGGCGGAAAGAATCGCATGCTGAGTAGGATGACAAGCCTGCCGTCTTTCTTATTCTATAAGGGAAAATTGAGGGCGGTGCAGAGCACACGCACTCCAGGGCGCTTCGCGCAAAGAAAGAAGATGTTTCTCTTTGCGCGAAGCGCCCCTAGTCGCGTGCTCTGCACCGCCTGAATCAATTTAGATGAGTTCGACTGCGACGGAGTCGTAGAAGAGCATTCCTTCCTTTGTCAAAGAAAGAGTGTCATCAGTACGCTTCAGCCACCTCTTCTCAATCAAAGTTTCGATGCTTTTCATTGTCTCACCAGGAAGTTCTCCATGAAGGGAAGAAAATGCTTTCAGGTCTACTCCTGCGATTAACCTCAAGTTGACTGCTAAAAGCTCGCACAGGTTGCGAGGATAGGGGAGCTGCTCTTCAAAATCGATGGCTGATGCGCCCACTTGGATCTTTTGATGGTAGGTGTTGAGTGCACATACGTTTCTTTGTCTAGATTTGTTCCAATAACTGAATGCAGACGGCCCAAGTCCTAAAAATGGACGCGCGGTCCAATATCCTGTGTTGTGTCTGGAAGTGTACCCTTCTTTTGCAAAGGCGGAGATCTCGTAGCGCTTAAGTCCATAGGACTCAAGCTTGGTGACTGCCATCTCTAGCATGGTCAGGTTTTCTTCAGGAGTTGGGAGCAAGGGGATGAGGGTTTTGCGTTTTTTAAAGAAGACGGTCTCTGGTTCGATGGTCAGGTTGTACAATGAGAGATGTGTGATGGGCAGATGCTCTATTTGGTTTAAAGTTGCTTCCCAAGATGCAATTGTTTGATCTGGGACCTCGTACATAAGGTCGATGGTGATGTTGGTAAAGCCACATGCGCTCGCGATATTGATTGCTTCTTTGGCCTTTGCGCTGTCGTGTTGTCTGCCAAGGCGTTTGAGCAAGGCATCATCAAAAGACTGCACGCCAAAACTTAATCGGTTAAAGCCCATGTTCCGTAGCTGTTGGGCGAAGGCTTTATTAAAGGATTCTGGGTTTGCTTCAATAGTGATCTCTGCATCGGTGTCCACCTGGGAGGTCTTGTGAATGGAATCGAGGATGCTTGAGAGGTCGTGAGCACTTAATGACGTGGGAGTACCACCGCCAAAATAAATGGTGGAAATATGTTTTTTCGATTGAGCAAGGGGAGGCGCATTTCCCATTCTTTAAGAAGGGATTCTGTAAAGTTGTGCTTTAGGATAGGAGTGTCAGGGACAACGAAAAAGTGGCAGTATGGACATTTGCGCACGCAGAAAGGGACATGAACGTATATTCCAACGCCATTGTCCCTTTCGCTATGTTTACCATTCACTGGCATCGGGATCTTCAAGAACGCCGCGGCGCCAACGGTTCCTGTCGCTGAAAGGATCTTCTTCTTCTTCCTCTTCTTCGACAACTGCGCCTTCTTCTTCTTCGCCTTCTGCAGCTTCTTCACCGGAAGCAGTTTCAACGTCGAAAGATTCCGTTTCCATATCTAACCCGGCATCAGTGAACCCTTCGTCCGCCATGTCCATGTCTGGCATGCTGGCGTCTTGGAAGGCTTGTCTCTGATGGGCAGGACGTTTTGGAATGGTGTATTCTTCCATTTCACCGCTTTCTTTAAGGAAGCGGAGACGTTCTTTCTCTTCTTCGATTTTGTCTTGAAGCGAGCGCATTTCTTCTTTGTGCTTCTCCAAGTCTTTCTTTGGGACAAGACCCAACTTCAACCAGTGGTCGAGGTCTTGCAACTCTGTTTCGAGTTTCTTTAATCGTTCACTCTTCATAGAACCTTAGCGACAAAGTTAAAAAATTTTCTTACCTTCATTTAGATGATGAAGAAATTTCTTGCAATGGTCCATCTGTTTTGAGTGGACCGTACTCGGTAAATGCCGAAGTATTTTAGCACGAAAAAAAGATTTCACAACAGAAAAAACAATTAGTATATAAGGACGAATAAGAACCTGTCTGCTCTAGGGGGATCATGTATCCGGAGAAATTTTCGTTTGCCAATCTAGCAAATATCCAATTTTTAGAGGGGCTATACCAATCTTATCTCGCTGATCCTCAAAGTGTAGATTCTTCTTGGCGCCTATTTTTTGATGGGATGGAGTTTGCCTCTGCTGGCAGGTTCGTCCCGGTAGAAAAAGGCTCCGAGAGCGGGGACCTGAAAATTTTCCACCTCATTGAGACGTACCGCAAGTGGGGGCATCTTGCAGCCAGTTTCAACCCTTTGCAGCCTGAAAATCCACCTGTTCCAGATGTCCTAGATATTACTAAATTAGGCTTTAAGTCAGAAGACCTTAAAGCGGAATTCCCCACTTGTGGGTTTCTTCCGAAGCCAAAAGCCCCTTTAAGCGAAATCCTGGAGTCCCTCAAAGCAACGTACTGTAGGTCTGTGGGTTTTGAATATATGGACCTGGACTGTCCTGAGCTGCAAACATGGCTCCAGTCCAAAATTGAGCCGGGTTTTGACCTAAGGCTGTCTGTTGAGGACAAAAGTACATTCAAGAATCGTTGAATAAGGCCGATCTGTTCGAAAACTTCCTCCATACGAAATATGTAGGGCAAAAGCGTTTTTCTTTAGAAGGGGGAGAGACCCTTATCCCTATCATGGCTTTTTTACTCGATCAAGGATCAGTGCTTGGAGTTAAAGAAGTTGTCGTGGGTATGGCGCATCGCGGACGTTTGAACGTGCTTGCGAATATCCTTAACAAGTCATATGCGCAGATCTTCACAGAATTTGAAGATTACTATACTCCTGAATTATCTGAAGCAACAGGTGATGTGAAATACCACAAAGGGTTTTCTGGGACTTTGACCTCTCGCAGCGGTAAATCTGTCGACGTGCGTTTAGCTGCAAATCCCAGCCATCTGGAATCTGTGGACCCTGTTGTTGAAGGGATGGTGCGCGCAAGACAGCAGTTCATGCCAGACAAAGAGAAAAAACTTGAAGTGGTGCCCATCTTGATCCACGGTGATGCCGCGGTGGCTGGGCAAGGCGTTGTCTACGAGACTCTTCAGTTCTGTAGGCTCAACGGGTATTCTACTGGCGGAACGATCCATATCGTCGTAAACAACCAAATTGGGTTTACGACCTTGCCAAAAGATGCGCGCTCGACGAGGTATTGTACCGATATCGCGAAGAGCTTTGGTGCGCCTGTATTCCATGTGAATGCAGAAAATCCTGAAGAGTGCATTGCCATTGCGCGCATTGCCATCGAGCTGAGGCAAAAATTTGCCTGCGATGTCTTTATCGATTTGAACTGCTACCGCAAATATGGACACAATGAAGGCGATGAACCGACGTTCACTCAGCCGCAGCAATATCAAGCAATCCGTCAGAAACGTCCGATCCGCGAACTTTTCAAAGAGCAATTGATCCGCGAAGGAGTTATGACGGTAGAAGAGGCTGGCCGTGTCGAAGATGAGTTTAAGAGCGATTTGCAAAAAGCGCTGGAGTCGGCAAAGAACTTCTCGACGCCTGAGAAAAAAACATCTTCTGCGCCAGCTGCTAAAGAAGAGATGTTTTCCAAGCTGTTAACAGCTGTTCCCCTAGAAACGTTAGTGACGATCATCACCAAGACATCAACTGTACCACAAGGGTTCTCTTTGCATCCGAAAATCCAAAAAATGATGGCAGAGCGTTTGAAGAGTGTCCAAGAAAACTCAGAACGCACTGTGATTGATTGGTCATTGGGAGAACTTTTAGCTTATGGAAGTATTTTGTGGGATGGGCGGCATGTACGCCTTTCAGGACAAGACAGTCGGCGCGGCACGTTCACACACCGCCATGCTGTGTGGATCGATCAGAACAATGCATTCCGCTATTTTCCCCTTTCCCATATTAAAACAGGACAAGGGCTTTTCGATGCCTACAATTCACCTCTCAGCGAATACGCTGTGATGGGATTTGAATTTGGTTATAGTTTGATCAAAGAAGATGCTCTCATCATTTGGGAAGCTCAGTTTGGCGATTTTGTGAATGGAGCGCAAATCCTCATCGACCAGTACATCTCTGCAAGTGAACAAAAATGGGGACAGAACAGTCCCCTTGTACTTAAGTTGCCTCATGGCTATGAAGGGCAAGGACCTGAGCATTCATCGGCGCGCATCGAACGTTTCTTGCAAATGTGTGCGGATGACAATTTCTTTGTGGTCAACTGTACAAACCCAGCTCAGCTGTTCCACGTCCTCCGCCGCCAAGTGCTCCGCACCCTCAAGAAACCCCTTGTCATCTTCACACCCAAAGCACTCCTCCGCCATCCAGAGAATGTCAGCCCGCTTGCAGATTTTACACAAGGGACCTTCCAAGAGATACTCGATGATCCTGCAGCGCCAGCAAAGCCCAAGGCGATCCTTTTGTGCAGCGGTAAGGTCTATTATGACCTAGTCCAAGAACGCGCTAAGGGGGGACACGCTGCAGCAATCATTCGCGTCGAGCAGCTTTATCCTTTGCACAAGCAGCGTTTGCTGGAAGTTTTCCAAAAATACAGCAGCGCAGAAGTGTGCTTCTGGGTGCAAGAAGAACAGAGCAATATGGGCGCATGGGAATACATGCACCCACAGTTAGAAGAGCTGCTCAAAGGGAAAATCCCCCTCCGGTATGCAGGGCGTAACCGAGCAGCCTCTCCTGCCGTAGGGTCCCATGCCATGCATAAAAAACAACATGAACAATTGATGCGCGATGCCTTTCAATTTTGAGGTCTTATGAAGGTCGAAATAAAAATCCCCACGATGGGCGAGTCTGTTGTCGAAGCGATTGTCAGCAGCATTTTAAAGCCCAACGGTACTGCAGTGAAAGCCGATGAGGAGATCCTTGAGCTTGAAACGGAAAAGGTCAACCAAGTGCTCTATGCTCCTGCAGCTGGAGTTCTTACCCTGACAGTAAAACTCCAAGACACAGTGAAGATCGGACAGGTGATTGGGTATATTGATACCGAGGCAAAAGGTCAAGCTGTTGCAGCTCCAAAACCGGCAGAAGCCCCCAAATCTGCAACACCCCCTCCCGAGCCGATGAAAATGCAGCCAGTGCACGAAAATAAAGCTGATGCAACAAGTGCGCGCAAGTCTGTCGATTCCTTTGTGGCAGAAGTCACACAGCCAAAAGCAGCAGCTCCCGCATCAATACCTGCAGCGCCAGCTCCTAAGATCACGACAAAAGAAGGGACCGCGACACGTAAAAAAATGACATCTTTGCGCAAGACAATCGCGCAAAAGCTCGTTGAGGTCAAAAACCAAACAGCCATGTTGACGACGTTCAATGAGATCGATATGTCCGCTGTGATGGCGATCCGCGAGAAAGAGAAAGAAAACTTCCAGAAGCGCTATGGCGTCAAGCTCGGCTTTATGTCCTTTTTTGTGAAGGGCGTAGTCGCTGCACTGAAGGCAGTTCCTGAGATCAACGCCATGATCGATGGAGATGAGATCATCACATTCCAAACCTATGACATCGGTGTGGCAGTTTCAACAGAGAAAGGGCTTTTAGTGCCCGTTGTGCGCGATTGCGATAAATTGAGCTTTGGCGAGATCGAGATGGCAATTGACGGATATGCCAAAAAAGCCCGTGCTGGAAAAGTCTCTGTCGATGATATGCGCGGAGGCACCTTCACGATCACTAATGGTGGAGTGTTTGGGTCCTTGCTCTCAACGCCAATCCTCAATCCGCCCCAAAGCGGCATCCTCGGGATGCATGCGATTGTGAAAAGACCAGTAGCTATTAAGGATGAGGTTGTGATCCGTCCTATGATGTATGTGGCATTAAGCTACGATCATCGGATTGTGGATGGGAAGGAAGCGGTGTTGTTCTTGGTGAACTTGAAGCAAGCGTTAGAAGAGCCCGCACGTCTTCTACTAGACCTTTAAAGGGAGAGAAGAAGAAGAAAAGAGAGAAAGAATTTCATCAGCACAGAGGAAGATGGAGGCACAGAGAACACAGAGAAGAAATCATTATTTTTCGCCGAAGGCGACGAAGATATTCCATGAACGCGAAAGCGATCATGGAATTGAATTTACTCTGTGTACTCTGTGTCTCCATCTTCACTCTGTGCTGATGGAATTCTCTTCTTCTCTCTCCTATAAAAATTGATTTGAGGATGGATGTATGGCAGAAAATTACGACGTCATTGTGATCGGATCAGGCCCTGGTGGATATGTTGCAGCGATCCGCGCTGCTCAGCTGGGCTTAAAGACTGCATGCGTCGAGATGACCCCAGAACTTGGCGGCACGTGCCTTAATGTGGGCTGCATCCCGTCCAAATCCTTGCTCCAATCTACAGAACTGTTAGCAAAATTACAGAACGAAGGTAAGTTGCACGGTATTAATGCAGGCTCGCTGAATGTCGATTTTCCAGCGATGATGCAGCGGAAGAGCAAGATCATCACCAGCTTTAACGAAGGGATTGCCGGATTGTTCAAAAAAAACCGCATCACAAGGGTGTTTGGCAAAGCGCGGTTGCAATCTCCAAACCAAGTAAGCGTCCAGTCTGCAAAAGAATCGGTTATGCTACAGGGCAATCACATCATTTTAGCAACAGGTTCAGAAGCGATCTCTCTCCCTTTTCTCCCTTTTGATGAAAAAAAGGTCGTATCTTCGACCGGAGCGTTATCGTTAGAAAAGATCCCTCGCAAGATGCTTGTCGTGGGAGCTGGAGTGATTGGTGTTGAGCTCGGTTCAGTGTACCGCAGATTAGGATCAGAAGTGGTCTTCATCGAATTCCTCGACCGCGTCTGCTCTATCTTAGACGATGAGGTCTCCAAAGCATTCCAAGTGGTCTTAGAGAAACAAGGGTTAGTGTTCCATTTGGGTGCTAAAGTTACCCAAGGGCAAGTCAAGGGAGATGGCGTAACGCTTGGCGTCACCTTATCAGATGGCAGCAATGTGCAATTTGATGCTGATGTCGCTCTTGTCTCCATCGGAAGAAGGCCATACACTAAAGATCTTGGACTAGAAAATGTCGGTATCCAACCGGGTCCGAAAGGCTTTCTCGCCGTCGATGGGCATTTCCGCACATCTGTCCCCTCTATTTTTGCCATTGGCGACATTATCGATGGGCCGATGCTGGCGCATAAAGCATCTGAAGAAGGTTCAGTTGTTGCAGAGATCATCGGAGGTCTTTCACCCCATATTAATTATGCAGCGATCCCTAGCGTTGTCTATACGCATCCGGAAGTCGCAGCAGTAGGCCTTACTGAAAGTGAAGCGAAGCAGCGCGGCCTTGCTGTGCGTTCGGGAAAATTCCCATTCAAGGCAAACTCTAGAGCCCGTTGCAGTCATGAAGAAGAAGGGTTTGTGAAAATTGTGACAGAAGAAAAAAGCGATAGAATATTAGGAGTGCATATCTTAGGGGCCCATGCATCAGAATTAATTGCGGTGGGAGTTGTTGCAATTGAGAAAAAGATGACAGCGTTAGAGCTGGCGCAGATCCCTTATGCACATCCTACGCTCTCAGAAGCGATCAAGGAGGCAGCGTTGGCAGTCCACAAGCGCCCCATCCATTTATAAGATTATAAGAAAATTTCATCAGCACAGAGTGAAGACGGAGACACAGAGAACACAGAGGAAGAAAAAATTAAGTATTTATCGCGAGAGCGATAAATAAACATCTATCTTACTCCGTGTCTCTGTGCCTCTTCCTCACTCTGTGCTGATGGAGTTATTCTCTTTTATCTTTAATAGCTTTGGGATTTTCCGCAGCCGCAAGAGCCTTTCGCATTAGGATTGCTGATCTTAAATCCTGAACCATTCAATCCATCGACAAAGTCGATCTCTGATCCGAGAAGTCGGTCGGCCATCTTCTTGTTCACATGGATCTCGATCCCTTGCGAGTGGAAGATCTCATCATCAGGAAGTGCTTTCTCAGAATAGTCGAGGACATATTCAAATCCGCTACAGCCGGCAGCTCTATCGCCAAAGCGGAGCCCCCAACCTGCTTTTTCTTCTTCCTTCAAGATCTTACGATATTTTTCTGCTGCACGCGCAGTCAAAGAAATCGTGTTCAAGTCGCTCTCTTCTGCGAGTATCGCATTGAGGCGGCTTACAAGAGCGTCGATCTCAGCTTCAGCAAAGCCATGTCCGAGCATCCCTGCTTCAAGAGTTTCCCAAGTCGCAGCTTGGCAGCCAACGCAATGGAGACCAGTGTTTGTGATTTCTTGCGCAAGCTTTTGGCTTTTATGAGGGAAGCAAGAAAAGATGTCTTCGATAGTCATATCGCGAGAGATTTGAGATCCCGCAGCGCAGCTTTGACCAGCAGAACTTTTTTTATTGGAATTGCAGGACATAAGTCACTCCTTGAATTAATTAGAAAGTCAGTTTGACACAGCCGCCACGGATCTTGCATTGACATGCAAGGCGTTCACGGTCTTGTTCGCCTAAGAAGTCGATTTCTTCTTGGGTTAAAGGGGAGAGGTTTTCCATACCCTCTAAGACTTCCACCACACATGTGCCGCAGACGCCTTCCGTACACGCAAAGGGTACGCCGGATTCTTCACACGCAGGTGCAATTTCCTCGCCTTCGGCAAGTTCTTTTTCTTCCCCAGTATTATCAAAAATAAGTTTTGGCATAGTTGATACCTCGAAGAAGTAGCATAGCATGAAAGGGGGCAAAAAGCAACGACTGAGAGGAAAAGTGAATTTCATCAGCACAGAGCGAAGAGGAGACACAGAGAACACCGAGGGAGATCATTGATCTCCTGAGTCGATCAAATAATTGAAATGTTGTTTTCTAAATTTGATTTAACTTGTAAGATTTTTCATAAAAAAACAATGCTAGACCGAGAATTATCCCATAAAGTTATTGCTTCTGCTATTGAAGTTCATAAAGCTTTAGGCCCTGGACTTCTAGAGTCAGCCTATCGTTTTTGTCTTGGGGTTGAATTTGAGAATCATGGATTGAACTACCAGGAAGAGTTGTCGATCCCATTCACATATAAAACTAAAAAATTTGATGCTGGGTTTCGTCTCGATTTCCTTATAGAAGATCGGCTAGTTGTAGAATTGAAGTCGGTTGAATTAATATTACCCGTTCATGAAGCTCAATTGCTGACGTATCTTCGACTAATGAACAAACGTATCGGTCTTCTTATTAATTTTAATGTCCCGATCCTTACAAAAGGAGTTCACCGTTTGGTATTGTGATTTTGTATTGATCGATATCTTCGATCAATACGTCTTCTCTGTGATCTCCGTGTCTCTTCTTCGCTCTGTGCTGATGAAATTGAATAAAAAAAGCAGGGATGTTGTCCCTGCCTTTTGTGAAAAAATTTTCAGAAAGTATTAGTTGAGCTGTTCGTAGATATTATGCTGCTCTTCAGTTTCAGAAGCCGCTTCTGCATCTTCTGCAAGCAGGTCTTCTACAGTAGACTTCAAAGTAGTGATCCCATTTGTAAAGCCACACTTAACTAAGATGTCATTGAGATATGTTAACTCTGATTCCAACATGTCAATCTTACTTTCCAAAAATGCAACACGCGCGAGGCTCTTCTGGGTAATATCCATAACTCCTCCAATTATTACATTATTATTATAAGCAACTTAAGAAACTGCATTTTATTATAAATGTATACAGCTCTCCAATTACACCTTCATTATACCTTTTGAGTAATTTCTAAGGGATAAAATTAAGAAAACATGCAATATTATTCTTTAGTCGTTGAGTATTTCGACTTTACCCGTCATAAAATCATAATATGCTGGAAGGACTTTGACCCTATTGTCCAATATAAGTTTTTTGATAATAGGGGTTGACTTAACATAATTTGCTACATAGCGGGCATTGGCCTTTACGGCATTTTCTACAGCGTTTTTGCCAGTCTTGGGTAAATCGCGGATGGCGGGCTCAATCTTTTCCGCAACGGCTTCTATATCAGCTGTCTCACCTTTCAGCACTGTGTCGACAGCTCCGCAGCTCTCATGTCCCATGACAAGAATTAACGAACTGCCGAGGTATAAAGCAGAAAATTCAATGCTGTCGAGCTCAATTGGTCCCACAACATTGCCTGCAACTCTGACGACGAATAGGTCACCTATACCTTGATCAAAGAGAATTTCAGGGGAGACCCTAGAATCAGAACAGCCTACGATGACAGCGAAGGGATTTTGCCGTTTTGCAGTCTGTAACCGCCGTTCTGCATTGAGGTCAGGATGTAGAAGGTTGCCATCCACGAAGCGCTGGTTTCCTTCCATAAGACGGTTGAGAACTTCGTTGCAAGGAAGTGCTGCAAAAATGTTTTGGCCTAAACTAAAAATTAAAAAATACAAAGCAAAACGGATAACAAACATATATACTCACTTTATTTTTATCTATTGCAAAATCTTTACATTTTATCAATTGAGAATTCACAGAACGATGAAAAATTTTAATGAGATATGTTTAAACCTTATTAAAAAATCCAATGTTTCTAACGCATTTTTTATTACATGTGTAATAAAAAACAAAATATACCAAATTGCTTATTTTGAATGAGATAGATATTCTTTATGATTGATTTTCATTTATTGTAAATCTAGAATAGTAAAAGCAGATGCTTAATTATAATAACTAACAATAATATCAAAATAATAAAGGTAACGTTATGTCAACTTTAACTGTAGGCTCTAGTGGAGGAGCTAGCCAAATATCCTTTCCACACTTATACCAGCTGGAGCGAATTCAGCAGACCGAGCCGTACCAACCCCATTATCCACAATTAAATGGTGTAAATGGTAATTTTTCACAATATATACCGACCAATCCAACAATGGTCTCTTCAGCTTTACAGCAACCAGTCACGCTTGTTCACTCAAATGTAAGCTATCCAGATTTAGGTCATTTCCCTTCACAAGTGAGTCAGATAGCTGCAAGCACGCCTCTTCATAGTTACAGTTTCTTTCCAAAAATAAATTTAGTTCAAAAACCTGTAAATTTATTAAGCAAAATTGGCGGCCTGTTTAAAAAAACAAATGATGTGGCAAATAGTAAGGAAGATGTCAAGAAACACTATGAGAACATGTTTGAAGCTGTCTGTAAAAATTTTAACACATTAAAATTACAAGAAACAAATTTCGATAAGTTAAATTTCAATAATGATTTTCAATTATTTTACAAACAAGATGTAAGCCAACTTTTAATTGCATTTTTCAACACAACTTCAAGCTGGCCTTTATCCGAACGTATTGAACTATTTGAGAATTGCTTGAAAAAATGTGATGAGAAGATTACCAATTCCAATAAAGAATCATTTAAAAAATTCCTGAAATATGACCTTTTTCTCATGTTAATTATTGATAGATCGTATCAATATCAATTCATTCAAACAATTAAAGAAAAAGGAGAGTTTATATCAAAAACCCCAGAGTTCTTTCAGGATGTTCATAGACTTTTTCCTCAAAATTTAATTTTAAATCAAGATAAAGAATTTGAAAATGCAATTTGTCATTTAGGCTTTTGGGGCCGATTGAACCTTTTAGATCAGCAAGTTGCTTTTGGGTATGCTAGAGCAGTGGAGAATTTGAATTTAGATTATTGCATGGTTCCAATGGTAGCTGGTCAGATTGATTCATACTTTACTCAAATGAATCTACCATTACAACCGTTAGTTGTGCTTAATCCTCTGCCTTCAGCGCCACCGATTGATTCAAACCCAATTACTACAGTTTCATCCCCGCTTTATGCAGAGCCTTCGGGACCATTGCCTATACAGCCTCAAGTTGTAGAACATGCTCCAGTTGTAGTACAGGAGGTAAAGCCTGAAGTTTTCGTTGATGATGAACTGAAGACTAACTTCCCTTTTGATAGGAAAAGAGAGCCTGTAAAGTTTAAAATTGAATATGAATACTCTTTTTGCCTTGCGAACGATCTTCCATGGTTGAATAAATTGTCTTTAGTTGAACGCTTTGCCTTACTGCAGAATATTCAGTTTCCTATTGTCTCAGGGGCGGCTGAATCGAATGCGCGCGAAAGTCTTGAGAAACGTTTCCAAACTCCGCTCTTGCGTGGAAAATTCCAAAGCGTGGATGCCTGGATTGAAGGGCTTATTCATGAGGTCAAGTCGACAATCATTAATCAGCGCCATGAGCTAAAGCACTGGGGAAACTCCATTGTCAATGGCGAGATTAGCAAGAGATCCGAAGAGGAAAGAAAAAACGAAATCCGTATGTGGATTGATAGAGCTGCCCAGAAGGGGGAGATTGTTGATATTGGTGCTTTCTATCGCATGACCTGGAAGAAGGGTGGACACATTGAAAACGGCGACCTAGACTGGGGAAAAAACCATGCTGCAGATAGTCATGAGCTATTCTCTAAGTCTTTTAGCTATTTCGCAGAGAAAGGCTATTTAAGCTAATTTCATTCCACTAGTTTCAACGTTGCGAGCCCCAGTTTTTTAGAACTGGGGCTTTTTATTTATCAGTTTATCCTGTATCCACCAAGTATGGTTACATGGATATCTTCATGAATCTTTTTGAACTAGAGATCGATCAATTTGAAAGGTCATTTGCTGAAGAAGATCCGTTTTTCTTGCTTAAGAAAGCATTGCCTTTTCAAGCACTTGAAGAGTTGCGCCAACTCCAAATTCCCCCCTCCGCCGTTCCTAGCATCCATTCTGGGCTTCCTGTAGAACTGTCTGAAGCAGGGCATTTAGTGGTTAAAAAATCGTTTTGCAATCTACCTCTGATCAAGAAGCATCTTTATGCCAAGGCTTTTGCA
>JBGAFY010000236.1:0-2478 GCA_044226975.1 Rhabdochlamydiaceae bacterium | reverse complement strand
GAGGAAAATTCCTTAGGATTTCTTTTTCTCGACTTCCTGGAAAAATAGCGATGAGTTTTTTGTTTTTAGGAACCTCTAAATTTCCGGATGGAGCATTTTCTAATCGCTCGATCAAAGGATGTCCCACAAATTGGACGTCGAGCTTGGATGGATCGAAGATCTCTTTTTCAAATGGAAGGATGGTAAAGAGCTTGTCGAGAACTTCTTGCATGACGGGGATCCTTTTTTTTCCCCAAATCCATACGGAAGGGCAAATGTAGTGGTACAAAGCACCTTTGAATGAAGATTTTTTAAGCGATTTTGCAAGACGTAAGTTAAAGCCTGGATAGTCGATGAATAAAACAGCTTTTGGCTGCATCGCGATAATGGTGCGTTTGAGGCGGTAGAACAATTTGAAAAGACGTGGAAGTGCAAGAAATACATCGATAAATCCCATCACTTGGAAAGATTCCATGGGAACAATGCATTCTACACCTAGATTGCGCATTTTTGGTCCTGCAACACCTGCTATGTGAAGGTGAGGGAGCCTTTTTTTTAATTCCACTACGACTTCTTCGCCATGAAGATCCCCGCTGACTTCGCCAGCGATGATAAATAAATCACAGTGTTTCATGATTTGGAAACCCCAATTTTTTTGTGAGCCAAAGAGCTCCTGAGTGGAAGATCTCTTTTGGGGTCCCATGACCTTTATGGCCAATCGATGGATAAACATTCAGTTCGACTTGTGGAGAACGGATCTTCTCCTTATACGATGCTTGGCTTAATTCATCGACAAACTGAAAGCATTTTGCCGTGCTCACAAGGGTGTCATGATTCCCAATGTAAAAACGGAGCGTCTTTCCTACAAGTTGAGGGATAATAGTGTTTAAATCTAAAGCGCGGATCACGGGAGAGTCTTTGATTTCAGCAAAGTCTGCAGAAAAAGAAAGAGCTGTGAGAGGCGCAAAGCCCAAGATATGTGAAATAAGAGGAGATCTTGCTGCGAGATGGGATGCAATGAAGGCTCCTCTCGATAATCCAGCTACAGCCGTTTGCCCTGGGAGTAAAAGATCGTGCCTATGCAGATATTCGATGGCGACTAAGGCTTGCTTAAGAAAGGTGTCAATGACGTCTTGATGATGCTTATATGAAGTAGCCCAATGGTGGAGTGCTTGAGTAGCCTGTTTGCCATCTTCATGTCCAGGCAATGTTAAAGAAAATACACGTATAGGAAATTGAGCGAGAAACAGAGCAGGCTGGTTATATGGGTCTAGCCCTAAGCTTTCTTTTGCATTCAAAGAAAAATAAAATACGGAAGGCAGTGGTCCTGCATCGAGGGCAGGACCAATATGGTATAGCTGAACATCAGCTGTGATCTGGGTGTGATGGAGATGCATACCTTATCCTTCAACAGGGGGCTTTTCGGATGAAGGTTTTCGCCTGCGAGGGCGTCGTCGTCGTTTTTTTGGTTCAGTTGGAGGTTCAACAACAGCTTCCTGCCATTCTTCCCAAACTTTTTGTAGTCCAGGTTCAAGGCAAGAGCGGATTTGTAAGAAATGGAGCGCTTCAGGGAAGAGAGGATCTTTGGGTACACGGATGCGTCTACCACGCCGCTTATCTAAAGGAGTAAGACGATATTGAGCACTAAGCGTAAACAGTATTCCTAAGCGCAAACGCCTTGGGATATGAAAGAACGGTCTGAAAACTTCATCGACGACGTTCTTTGTCTCCACAAAGATCTCACCTAAATGAGGGGTCCTTTCGCGTTCGACATAGCGTTGAGTTATGCGCTTTTGCAAGATTGGATAAATAATACAGCATAAGAGCAGTGACCTATCTAAAGGAATGCTGCGAGGCTCTTTGATCATACGGTCGACTTCTTCAAGATAGGAATAAATCTCTGCACTATCCGGCAGTTCGAGGAATTCCGCGAGCATCGGGGTCATTAGGTTCAAAATCCCATATTCTGAGAGCAATTTAAAGAAGGTTTGAGACGCGCCTGATTCGAGCATTCTAAGAAGCTCTTCTAAAATTCTCGCTTGGGAACTTTTCAGCAGTTCGGCACGGCATTCCAGTAAAGCAATCTTCGCTTTTGGATCAATTTCAAAGCCAAAACGCGCTTGGAATTTAAGCAAACGGAGCATTCTCACAGGATCTTGTTTGAAGCGGACAAAGGGTTGGCCAATGGTGCGTAAATATTTTTTTTGTAGATCGGGGAACCCGCCGACATAATCAACTACGGATTCGGTAGCAGGGTCGTAATATAAGCCATTGATAGTAAAATCACGGCGCAGGACATCTTCTTCGGGTGTACCCCATTCATTGTCGCGTACGATCAAGCTTGCATCTTCGGTGTCACCAGTCCGGAATGTAGAAACTTCAAGAATTTTCTTGCCAAAGCGGACGTGTGCTAAGCGGAATCTACGGCCAATAAGGATGCAGTTGCGGAAAATTTGCTTTATCTCTTCTGGCTTGGCAGAGGTGGAGATATCGAAATCT
>JBGAFY010000235.1:0-2480 GCA_044226975.1 Rhabdochlamydiaceae bacterium | reverse complement strand
TTGGCCATAGAATCACAGCTTTTACAATAAATTGAGGTACACAGTAGCAAAAACGCCTATACCCAGACAATACCATACAAACGGTTTATAATTCCCTTTGTCGAGTAATTTCAAGGCAAAATGGACAATAAAGAGTCCAGAGATCGCTGCGGTGGCAAAGCCGATTGCGCATGTTTGTACATTTAGAGATTGTGCAATGGGCCCATGGCGCAGCAAATGCATGCTCTCGATAAGTGAGCCGCCAATGATGGTGGGGATGGAAAGGAGGAAGGAAAAACGGACGGCTCTTTGCACATCCCATCCCAAAACGCGCGCGCAACTAATTGTCGAAGCACTGCGCGATACACCTGGTATTAATGCCGTCGCTTGAGAAACTCCGATCCAAACGGCATCGAGCTTTGATTCTGTTTTAGTAATACGTAAGCGTTGTCCTAGATAGAGGATGCATCCTGTAGCCATCAGACAAAATCCCAAATATTGGTCTTGTCCTAAAAAATCACGAAAGGGTTTGAGTAAGAAATAAAAGGGTACTAGCGGAATGAGAGCGAGGAGAAAAAGGACAAAAGATTTTGGTGCTTCAATTAATACGGTGAAAATTTCTTTTCGTAACGCAATGACAAGGGCAGTCAATGTGCCTAAATGGCAGAACAAATCAAAAAGCACAGAAGAATCTTGTTCAACGCCAAGGAGGTGCTTTGCAATCTTTACGTGCGCAGATGAGCTAATAGGGAAAAATTCGCAGATTCCCTGAATGACGCCGAGGATTAAAGCGTGAATATCGTTCATATCTCAGGTCATAGCAAAAGATTTTTTAACGGAGAAGAGAAGAATGGGGCGATCGACGGGGCTCGAACCCGCGACATTAGGATCCACAATCCTACGCTCTAACCAACTGAGCTACGACCGCCATAAAGCGCACTATGATGAACAATCGCTCGTTTTTCGTCAACGTGAGACAATAAAGAAAAGTATCGATTTTTTTGCAGTTTCATGAACCCAAATTGATGTTTTAATTTTTTTTTGACACTTAATTTCTTAAGTGCCTAAAGTCGGAAATATTGAAGAAGTTGATGTTTAGTGTTAAAT
Organism: Rhabdochlamydiaceae bacterium; assembly: GCA_044226975.1. GTDB lineage: Bacteria > Chlamydiota > Chlamydiia > Chlamydiales > Rhabdochlamydiaceae > JBGAFT01. Next base: position 1,394 of record JBGAFY010000235.1, on the reverse strand, counting down.
AGAAATTGGACCCCCTAATTCAGAGAGGGTCTCTTAAAAATCTCTAACATCTGAATCTTAAAATATAGGGTAGCATGACTTATAAGTTTTTGAAAAAGAAACATTTTTATTCATTTGCTGTTTGTTGCTTTACAGTTGCACACACTCAAATCTCGTATGGAGACTCCGGTGCTTGGAATATCAAATCAAACGGAAACTGGGATGATAATTCCAATTGGACAATTGGCGCCCCATTTCCTTTTGGCGGTAAAGAAATTGCCAGTTTTTCGGGATTACCGCTTGATGTTGGACCGTTAGTAAGTAGCACTATTCCTATTCAGATTAAATCTGTTCATTTCGCAGTGCCTCCTAACGGATCAGATTTTGTTATTAAGTTAACAGGTGAGCTAACTTTTTTATCAGAAAAAGGCCCCGCTTCAATTTTTACTGACGAAAATGTCCTTATAGCTAATCCTATCGCGCTGAAATTAACTGATAATTTCATTGATGTTTTTGTTAAAAATGATACGAATTTGACTACTATTGGTTCAATAATAGGGGAAGGAGATATCCATTTTCTAGGGGCTCCAGAACTACCTGGCTCTCTTCCCGGACAATGGATTATGAATAATAACGACAAAAACACCTACAAAGGAACTTTTTTTGTAGAAGGGGGGCTGTTAACAGTTAATTCAAACAGTAGTGACTTGTTATTGTTTCCTGGAAATCTTGTTGTCAATAGAGGGAGTGCTGTAATAAATAAAGGTTCTAATTCTTTTGGAGATAATTCTGAAATTTTCATCAATGCTTTAACTGATGTTAATTTTTTTACTGCTAACCCGTTCTCTTCTAACCTTATATTTACCAACACATCGCAGAAAATTGTATCTTTAGATGTTTTAGGAGGAATTGCGAGTTCTGAGGGTGATTTTTCCGAATTGAATTTTACAACTCCTCCAGGGACTACAGCTATTACAATTGGTAGAAATGGTGTCATTACGTCTAAAGTAACCGATAAATTTTTGTTAATTTTTCAATCTAAACAAAGTATAGATTTTGATCCTTCAGTGGGTGTAAATGCTACGGAACCAGGAATAGGAGTTTTTCAAGGGCAAAAAGGCTCAAGTGGGCCTAATTTAATATTAGACCTCGGAGGTGGGCCATTAGTTTTTAATGTCCCATCTGCTTTTAATGGTGTGAATCAAGCGCTTAGCGATCGTTACGATTTAGCTCTATTACACGTTTTGGTTCAGAACGGAACAATCACTAAAGACCTTGAGGGAACGCTGCTCTTAGATCAGGAGACGACTATAGCGAATATGGATGTAAATGCTGGAGCAGTGCGTATCGGATTAGATAAATCTTCGTTAGTGAGGAATGTCCCTGGAAACACTGTAAATGTGCTAGTAGGAGGA
>JBGAFY010000234.1:0-2488 GCA_044226975.1 Rhabdochlamydiaceae bacterium | reverse complement strand
GCTAAAAAAACGTCCGCCAGCATCGATCAATGCACTGCGCTATCGCGCAGAGTCTGATGTTCCTGAGATCATCAAAGTCCTGCACGCACAAGGCTATTTAGAGGCCACTGTCAATATCCGTCTGCAAGATGATAACGGGTATTATCTCGTTGTAGTCTCGATAAATCCCGGCCCAAGGTACACCCTAGATCAATATAACATCCTTTTTGACAGCACTGAAAATGAGCTGCTAAATAACTGCTCCCAAATCTCCCTTGAAGGACTTGGAATTAAAAAAGGGCAACCGGCCTTTGCACAATTTCTTATTGAAAAAGAGCTCGACCTCCTTCAAAAGTTATCTGAATGTGGCTTTCCCCTCGCCTCCATCACACGAAGGGAATTTATAGCAAACGGAGAGACGAAGACAGTAAATGTAGAGCTTGACGTCCAGACTGGACCCGTCGCGCATTTTGGTTCTGTCTCTGTTGAAGGGTTAAGATCTGTCAAACCAGAACTTGTCACCAAAAAGACACAATGGCATCAAAGCGAAATCTACAATAACCAATACGTAGAACGCACTCAATCTGCGCTAATCGACACTGGCCTGTTCAGCTCGGTATTGATCACTCACGGAGATGCCCTTCTTCCTGACGGGACCTTGCCGATGAAGATCGATGTGATGGAGACCAAACATCGCAGCATCAATGTTGGTGCCAGCTACCAAACACACTTTGGCCCTGGTCTCACCTTTGGCTGGCAAGACCGCAATGTGGGCGGAGTAGGTCAAAAGATCAGCATCCAAGGAGACGTCGCATGGGCAATCATCTCCGGACTTGCGACTTATCAAATTCCTGATTTTGGGGCACCTTATCAAGATTTTTTCGTTCAAGCACAAGCGATGCATGAAAAGATCATCGCCTACCACGATAGCTCCTACAGCATTGGAAATCGACTTGAGCGCAATTTTGACATCCGTTTCCGCTATTCATTTGGTGCTAAACTGGAAAGATTGCTTGTCAGCGATAGCGTCGATAATGCTAATTATCTTTTGTTCGAGCTTCCCGTGTACCTTCGTTGGAGCACAGCGAACAGTCTATTGAATCCTACGCGAGGGATCACAATTGAGTATTACATGATACCTACTGTCAACACCACAGATCCCAAGCAGTATTATCTTTTCCAAAAGCTCGTCCCTTCATTCTATATTCCTTTGACAAGCTCTCATAGCATTGTCTTGGCCCATAAATTGACTATCGGCTCAATCGCTTCTCCAGAACTCAACGCAGTGCCTGTACCAAAGCGTTTTCTTGGTGGCTCGGATGTGGACCTGCGCGGATATGAATACCTCACTGTCAGCCCCCTACGAGATCATCACAAGCCCATTGGGGGCAGATCGGCAATTTATTATAGTTTCGAAACACGTTTTCGGGTTACAGAGACAATTGGGCTTGTCCCCTTTTTCGACATCGGCAATGTTGAACTATCTTCGTTCCCTCGCTTTAAAGGCGAGTGGTTCAAGTCAGTGGGGATTGGCGGACGATATTTTTCTTTCTTGGGACCTATCCGTGTGGATGTAGGATTTCCGTTAGATAAACGTAAAAAACTCGACAGTACCTATCGAATTCTTGTGAGCATAGGACAAATGTTTTAAATATGAGCATGAAGAAAATTTTTTCAATATTACTCCGGACCGCAGTCTATGCAATTGCAGCAATCCTCATTGGATTATCTTTGGGATTTGCAGTCTTACAAACAAAATGGGCAAAAAACCGCCTGCAAGATTTTGTCGTAAAAACTGCTGAAGCACAAGGAGTCCATGTTGAAATAGCTCCGATCGAAGGAAGGATCCCCTTCCATTGGAACTTGAAAAAACTCTCTTTTACGATTCCAGAAATTGCTATCGTTGACATTGAGAATATCAAGTTGCGCCTCGCCTTGCTCCCTCTTTTTCGGCAAGAGATAGCGATCAGCTACTTCCATGCAGGAAATGCACATGTGACACTCCTACAACCTCCAGAACCTCTGACACTACCAGTTGTAACCCCTTCCCATGTCGATGAATTCAAACAAACCTTGACACTACTGTCTATCGTTCGCATTCAATCAGCATCCGTAGACAGCCTAGTCATAGCAAATCCCCTTGCTGGCTACTCTTCCGAATTTTCAATGACTGCAAATGCAAAATTCCGACATCGAGGTAAAAAATTTTCCCTCCAAACAAAACTGATTGCACATGACAGTGATATTGAGTTCACCATCATCGGGGACAGAAGAGCGGAAAACATCCACGTTTCTTTTGATGCAAACCTTGAATCTCTGAAACTTCTCCGTCCTTTCTACTATTTTCCATTTGATCTCCAAGGTGCTCTTCACCTCACCCTTGAAGGTCCTTGGAATACATGGACTACCTTTTTTGGGTCCAATAAACTCCTCCCTGGTTTGATGCCGTTGCATGGAAAAGCAACGATGGCCCTTGATACATTATCCGTGCCAAATGCTGAAGTCCTCA
>JBGAFY010000233.1:0-2499 GCA_044226975.1 Rhabdochlamydiaceae bacterium | reverse complement strand
GTTAGATCCCAATGGTTCGCTAATGAGCAGCGAAAAATTTTCTGCATGGTTATTAGCTGAACTTCCATTGAACAAGCTCCGTATGACTTTTGTCATTGGTGATGCTTTCGGAATACCCTTTAGTATTTTAGCGAGGGCAACCAAAAAGATCAGCTTATCACCCATGACACTTACTCACCAGATCTGCCGCGTTGTATTTTTAGAACAACTCTATAGGGCACTCGAGATAAAAAAAGGCTCATCCTATCATAAATGATCAGCAACGAGTGCAGCTTTAAAGTAATAAGAGCTGCCAAGGATCAAAGCAGAACCGACAGTGACATCAATAATCCCTCGGACATCAAAAAAAGGCATCATCTTCATCAGAAAGCCAAGCCCCATCATTCCTGCTATTAAAATATAAAAGCGCACAGGAAAAACTTTTGTTAAGGGGATACGGCCAGAAAAAGAGTGCGCCCTTGAGATCATCTTCTCCGCTGCCTTCTTCAACACTGTCACCCCTTTAGCAAATCCAATAGCAAAACTCAAAGTGATAGCAACGATCAATGCAAGGACTTCACTATTAAAATAAGAAATAAATAAACTGGGAGCAGCGGATGGCAAATATACGGCCATGATCAACCATTTGATCCCTTTTGCCAAAAGCATCGAGCCTATAACAACCCATATACTTCCCATGACAACCAAAGCTGCAAGGCGGCTTAAATACATGAAATTTTCTCCATTTTTCTTACAATCTAACATAGAATTTATTTATCATTGATGACAAAAAAGTCTTACACACATAAAATCCGCCAAAAACAACTCAGAGGGTGTCCACAAACTCATTCCGTCCGGTGTATTTAATCTATTTTGTTTAAGTCCGATGTCTAATCTGCGCCAACTTTACGAAGTTGACTTCGATTTCCACATCAAACCTAATATCAAAATATCTCAAAATTCTCGAACGAAAGCAGTTTATGGACCCCCTCTAAACAGGAGTACAACCATGAACGTTTCTCTCGCTTTTATGCGGGTACTATTTTTCATCCTTAGCGTGTTTTTCATAACAACATATTTAATCTCCCGCCCTACAGGAACTATTGCTGGCAACGCTCTCCTCGGAGTGATACTTGGTGCTGCACTTGGATGTATGCTGATCGGATTTGATATTTTATTCCGCCGTTTCAATTTGCGCTCCTTTAACATTGCCGTCATTGGGATATTCATCGGATATTTAATGGGCCAGGCATTAGTGCTGTGCTTTCAAGCTGTCCTCGACATCAGCTCGATATCCATTACTCTCCAACCAACGACTTTGGAAGTGATCAAGATCGCAATCTTCCTCTTTGGAACATATTTGGGGACCATCATGACACTGCGCGCTGCCGACGAGCTTTATGTCAGCATCCCATTTGTTAAGTTCTCCCCAACAAGCCAAAAGAAAAAAGACCTCATCGTAGATATCTCCGTGCTCGCTGATGCACGCATCATTGACCTTACAGCCACTGGGTTGCTCGACCATCAACTCATTATCCCGCGCTTCATCATCAAAGAACTCTATGCTCAAGTTGAAACAAGCGATGAGATGACAAAAGCTAAAGCGCGTCGTTGTTTAGACGTGATCAAGAAGCTAGAAGGTGTCCCTTCCCTTGATCTAAGGTTTAATGACACTGATTTTCCAGAAGTCAAAGATTCAGTTAGCAAAATGATCCGCCTCGCCCGACTCCTCGATGCCAACATCCTTAGCGCCGATATCAGCCGGGTACAAATGGCATCTATTGAAGGAGTGCGTATCATCAACATGCATTCTCTTTCTAATGCATTAAAACCACTGATGCAAGCGGGTGAGTTCATCAAGATCAAGATCCAACGTTATGGAAAAGAACCTCGTCAAGGAGTTGGCTATCTTGAAGACGGCACGATGGTCGTCGTTAACGGCGGTGGCAATTATATCGGCAAAATAATCGATGCTCAGGTACTCTCGGTTAAACATACCACATCAGGACGGATGATCTTCTGTAACGCTTCTGACGAAGAAGGTTATGGACATGATTTCGACCACGATGACGATGAAAGTGATTATGACCACGAGCATGCAGATGAAGAAAGATGAGAATTCTTCCATAAAGGGAATTGGCACAGACATTGTAGAGATCGAGCGGATCCGCCATAGCATTGAAGGCCACGGCGACCGCTTGCTCTCACGTCTATTTTCAATAGAAGAGCAAAATTACTGTCTTAAGTACAAAGACCCAGCGCCCCACTTTGCTGCACGTTTTGCTGCAAAAGAAGCTATCTCTAAGGCCTTAGGGACAGGCTTTGGAGAAAATCTCTCCTGGCTCGATTTTCAAGTCCTTAACGACTCCAAAGGGAAGCCCATCGTCCATTTTTCTGACCGCGCGCGCAAACATTTTAATAATCCTGTAATGATGGTCACCATGAGCCACAGTCAGGATTATGCAACTGCATTTACCATCTGGATTTAGAAACCGATTTGGAGTGCGGTGACTTGTCAAC
>JBGAFY010000232.1:0-2499 GCA_044226975.1 Rhabdochlamydiaceae bacterium | reverse complement strand
GAAAAATGGCGCTGGTCCTTATCTTGAGAAATTAGAGGAACCGCATTTTGGCAATGCTCCATCGATTACTATTAATGGAAAATCGATTTCACAGGATGTCTTGAATTCTCTATTAGAGTACCTTTCCTTGGCATCCCATCGAGACCTATCCTCCATCAATACAATACTTGAGGTTGGAGCTGGATCCGGGAGAACTGCTCATTGTTTTATACAGCAGTTACCCAATGTTAAATATATTATTGTAGACATCCCCCCCGCTCTGTATTTGTCTCAAACATATCTCTCGAAGGTATTTGCAGACAGAAATGTCTTTAGATTTCGTCCCTTTCAGCAATTTAGTGATGTGAAAGAGGAATATGATCGTGCTGATCTTGTTTTTTTGACCCCTGATCAGATGAGGATGATACCTGATCATTCGATCGATCTTTTTTTGGCGATCGATTGTCTGCATGAAATGAAAAGAGAGTCTGTGAAGTTCTTCATCGATCAGGCACAAAGACTTTCGTCGCTCTTTTATTTTAAATGTTGGGTCGATACGGTGGTTCCTTTCGACAATATCCATTACCCTTTTCATGAATATCCAATTCCCCCATCTTGGCTCAAAATATTCGAAGGGCCTTGCTTCATTCCCTCTGAATTTTCCCATGCTTTTTACCTTCTGACGCAAGAGGCAGGATAATTTATTAAAGAGAATGGACGGAGGAGTGTAAATAAGGAAGATGGTAACGAGAGTGGAAGATCCTTTAATCACAATAATTATTCCTACGTATCGACGGCCAGAATTATTGAAACGTGCAATCTTAAGCGCTGTGAATCAAACATATCCTTTATTTCAAGTCCAAGTATATGACAATGCTTCTGGAGATGAAACCCAAGATGTTGTTCGTGAGTTTTCAAGAAAGGATCCGCGGGTAAAATATCATTGCCATCCAAAGAATATTGGGATGATAGCAAATTATGAATATGCTTTAAAAAATGTGGAGACGCGATTTTTCTCTTTTCTTTCTGACGATGATCTAATCTTCCCTTGGTTTTTAGAAGTCGCCCTCCAGGGAATGCAGACAGCGCCCGATGCAGGATTTTCAGCGTGTTCCACGATCATCATGTCTGAAGATAAAAAGATCATCCGCGTCCCAATAGATTTGTGGACAAGAGAAGGGACATTTTCTCCAGGACTCGGTGTGATGGAAATGATCTCAAAATATCCCATTCCGACCTGCGTCCTTTTCGATAGAAAGGTTATCCAGGATGTTTCTATCGATGCTGAGAACCCGCTTACATGGGATTGCGATTTCCTTCTTCATGTTGCAGCCCGCTATCCAATCATCGTTACCAAGCGGCCGTGTGGCATTTTTCTGCATCATTGCTTGTCGTATTCCAAAGTGCAAGATTTTAAGAATTGGGAACATGCTCATAGCAGGTTGATAAAAAGAATATGCCTTATAGATCAGCTTTCAGATGAGATCAAGGAAGCTGCCATTCAATTGATCCATAATGATTTAAAAGTTACAAATCGAGCATTTGTTCTGCAGTCTCTTTTTGACAAGAAATTTACCCAAGCTCGTGAATATGCATCGTCTTTTAGGAAGAATTATGGTTTGTGTTCGACTGGATTCATTCTCACTGCTTTAAGCATTTTGTGCAGCTGGTTTCCGCCTACTTTCTATTTTCTTTATTTGCTACGAAAAATAAAGAGAGCTGGAAATAGAAACAATTTGTCTTCATATAAAAAATATATGGATTTGTTCTAGAGGGGGCAAGTCTCGGTCAATTCAATGCTATCTTTTCATTATGATTGCTATGCTGTCATAGAAGTGAATGGACTTGATCTTTTCGCGGTAGATGTTCAATTCGCTGAGGACAGAAGGGGGTAGGTTCAAGTGACTTGCTCGAGTTGTTCGTTGGCCAACGTAATTCACATCATCGATCAGTTGTTTCAGAAAGTTGATCGTTGAGTTGGTTCCTCCTCCACCATAAGAGCTCCAGTAGGAGGTGTGCAAATCCTCGATGATGTACATGCCTCCGCTTTTAACATGAGGGAATAGGGTCATAAAGCTAGTAATTTGCTGGTCCATCGTGTGACCACCGTCATCCAGGATAATATCAAAGTTACCGTCTGTTGATTGTATGAAGCGCTGAAGCTGATCTGGGCTTGCCTGATCGCACAGATGGTATTGAGATCGATTGGAAAAATACTCCACCGCTTGAAAAGTGATATCCATAAAGTGCAGGTCTGCATTTTTAAAATACTCTTCCCACATTTTAACGCTGGCGCCTTTATAGATCCCGATTTCAAGAAACTTGATTGGCTCTTGTTTTAGGGGCGCAAAGTATTGCGAGTAGACTTCAGTGTAATTGTGATAGCTCGATCCTTTGTCTGCCCCTGTTCTTAAGGCAATTTCATCGAGATAATAGTATTCATCCTGGTTGAAGGCAGCTTCAATGGGATTTACAAGACCAGCGATTGCGCAAAACGAAAGCAAAATTGATAGCTTTTTC
>JBGAFY010000231.1:0-2515 GCA_044226975.1 Rhabdochlamydiaceae bacterium | reverse complement strand
GGGGGATTCTTTTCGATTCTATCTTTTAAAATTGCGATTGTTTCGCCAAGGGCATTTAGTAATTGGGGATCAGCTTTATCGCTGTTGAGGATTTCAATTAAGATTGAAGGGGATGGAGAGGTCTTTTTTAGACTGGCAATATGCTTGATTAAGATTGTGTGAGCTGGATCTAACAACTTTGATAATAAGCTTCTCGCGGATTTCCAATCGTTTTTCTCAAGCATTTTTTGCGCTTCTATCAAGTTTGACTTCAATTGAATTGAGAGTACAGAGTAGGAAACAAAGGGATCGTTTGCATTTTTGAAAAGATAATCACGGACCTCTCCTCTGGTTAAGAGACGAATACCTGTAGTTGTCCACAAATGTCTTTGAAATGCTAAACGGAGGCTATCATCGTCGTTGAGTAGCTTAACGAGGCCAAAAGTTGCTGTATTTAGGGTATGGTGAATGATCGGGGTCTCGTAAATTTTAGGAGTTTTGTCTTCTATTTGTTCCATAATCTTGTTCAAAAGATTTGAAGCAGATAAAGGTTGTTCTGTTGTGTTTTTATTTTGATTTGTTTGTATTTCAATTATGGTTTTTTCAATTAATGCGCTAACTTCTTTGGGCAAGGATTTGAATAATGAGCTAGCCTTAGCGTTGTTTTCGGAGCTGAGAGCGTCCATCCACTGTTCAATGTTAGAGCGAATTAAATAATGGTTGAGCCCTTCTAAAGTAATAGGATCTTTAGGAAATTTGGTAGAATATTGTTTTCCAAAATCGAAAGTAAATGGCTTTTCTGACGCAGCGTTGGACCAGACTTGAGAAACTTTCTCATGGAACTGGCTTGATAGTAAAACAACAGGATCAATTTTTTTTAATAATAGGGACTGTGATTTATATAGCAATTTCCTGCAGCGGCCCATTATAGAGAAATCTTCTTCGTTTAAGGATGGGAAGATTTTTTCTTTTAACAATGTGTCCGATAGTTTCCGTAATTGGACTAATTCTGAGGATAGTCCCAATGCTTCTGATGAGGAAATAGAGGGTTTTGACTTTAATTGCTTATAAAGTACTTTGGATCTATTATAGAGATTATTTACATTGTTTGTTATTGTCATATCAACCTAATTATTTGCTTATATTATAACAAAATTTTAAATAATATAATACTGTTTTGTATTATATTGATAATTAAGCGTTTAAGGTTTGGCTTTTAATTAGAGAGATAGATTAATTAACGATAACAAACCCGTCAGGATAGATAGGGCCGTTTTTGCCAATAGGCAAAGTCCCACTAAAGAATTGGCGGTAAACTTTAAGCCCTTGTTGAGCGTTTCGGATGCAATAGAAGCAGTTGCTGACCCATTCAGAACCTTTGATTGTCCCAAACTCAATATTAGTACGGAAGCGATCGGTGATTTTTGATTTCCAATAATCAACGTCACCAAATAATAGGACTGGATTAGGGGGAGCTGAGCCGACCTTACGACGCACTTCTTCGAGACAGAACTCAAAGTCTGTGCCGATGCCGCCAATAAGAAAGATGGGAAAGTCGAGGTTGAACTCTGCTTGCCTTTCAACAAGGCGGTCTAAGCGGTATGTCATTTTAGCGTCGATATAAGGATTTTGTCTTTGTTCGTTGACCACGGAATCTTTTTTGGCGCGGAAATCAATGATGTTTGCACAGGAGAGGACGCCCACTTTTTTTGCAACTCTATTGCCCACTTCCATTACTCCAGGCCCTCCTCCCGTAACAAGCCCAATTGGAGTGTCTTTATTGAGCAAGATATGATTGGATTCTTTTTGCAATTGGAGGATCCCCTGCAAAAGTGCAGCAAGTTCATCTTCCATGACAACTTCGATCAGGTTAGATCCATATATCCCAAAAGAGGTCATATGTAAGAAGGTCTCAACTTTGTCGAGTGGGACGAACATCCCTGTATCCTTATCGGGCTTAGAAACATATTGGAGGATTTTATTGCTGGAATTATCGACCCAATACACTGGGATGCCAAACTTTGCCAAGTCGAGGAGAAGGGAGCGGTCTTCGTGCGAGAAAAATTCTCCGTAGGTTAGTGAAGGATATTGGAAATAGATCCTCTTAAGACACCGTTGTACAGTGTCGCTGAGAAACATTTTTTTCATCATGGGAGAGGGGAAGTAGCGCAAGAGGAGTATCCCTTGGCTTGTGATCAGACCATCTTCAATTGCTTTTAGGAATGGGTAACAGGCTTGTTGCTGGATATATCTTTCGACCATCATCGCTTGCCGATCAGGATGTGCAAGTCCTGGAAATTCATTGATTCGAGGCTCGCGCGAGATCCAATCATGAGGGGTCAAGTTCAATAATTGTTCTCCTTTAACCACAAATACCGCACATCGGTGTTGGGAAGGCGCTGGCGCAGTCTCAAAGGCTTTGAAGAGGGTCTCGGAGTTCTCTAGGCTAGCTTGTAGTTGATCACGGTCGACGAAAAATACATGCTCCCTGTGGGGCTCTAATGTATAAAATTCAAGTGGAATGTCGTTGATCTCT
>JBGAFY010000230.1:0-2526 GCA_044226975.1 Rhabdochlamydiaceae bacterium | reverse complement strand
CAGGTCGGAATTGTTTCGCGACAGCTTTGTTGATCTCTCTTTCCATCACTTCGTAATCGATAATCCCTTCTTGTGCAGCGAAGCCTACCTCAGACTGACGGCGGATCATTTCAGCGCCTAAGTTAGAAGTCATAATGACAATGGTATTGCGGAAGTCGATCTTGCGGCCAAAAGAGTCTGTGAGACGTCCTTCTTCTAAAATTTGTAGAAGGAGGTTCATCACATCGGGGTGCGCCTTCTCAACTTCATCAAAGAGCACGACACAATAAGGACGTTGGCGGACTTGCTCAGTGAGCTGTCCTCCTTCTTCGTGTCCGACATAACCTGGGGGAGAACCTGTCATACGGCTGATCGCAAATTTCTCCATGTACTCGGACATGTCGACTTGGATCAGGGCGTCTTCACCTCCAAACATATTGATGGCGAGTTGTTTTGCGAGTAATGTCTTTCCAACACCTGTAGGACCGAGGAATAAGAAAGCTCCGATTGGTCGATTGGGGTCTTTAATATCAGCACGACTACGACGGATCGCTCGGCAGACGGTGCTAACGGCATCATCTTGACCGACGATAGCAGTTTTAAGCGCGTCTTCCATCTTCATCACTTTGGCGGTTTCACCTTCCGTTAAGCGCGTGAGAGGAATGCCTGTTTGCTTTGCAATAATATGCGCTACATCTTCTTCGTCGACAATTACTTGATGCTCGTCTTTATTGCTCTCCCATTCTGAGCGGATTTTTTGCAGTCTGTCGCGGAGAGTTTTTTCATTGTCACGGAGCTTTGCAGCTTTTTCATATTCTTGTTTGTTGATCGCTTCTTCTTTGGCCAGCCGCATCTCTTCGATCTCAGCTTCGTGTTTCATGATATCATCAGGCTGGTGCATGGATGCTATACGCGCTTTAGCGCCTGCTTCATCAATAAGGTCGATAGCTTTATCTGGTAAGAAACGTCCTGCGATATAACGGTCGGATAAATAGACTGCTGATTTCAGAGCCAGGTCTGTGTAGATGACCTTGTGATGCTCTTCATATTTTGGCTTAAGTCCGCTGAGGATAGAGATCGTATCTTCCAAACTTGGAGGAGAAACTAAGATTTTTTGGAAGCGTCGCTCTAAGGCAGCATCTTTTTCAATATGTTTGCGGTATTCATCGATCGTCGTGGCACCGATACACTGGATCTCTCCACGAGACAAGGCAGGTTTTAATATATTCGATGCGTCGATGGCTCCCTCTGCAGCTCCAGCACCTACAATAGTGTGGATCTCATCGATAAAGAGCAGGATGTTCCCATTCTTTTTGATCTCGTCCATCACTGCTTTGATGCGCTCTTCAAATTGGCCACGGTATTTTGTTCCCGCGATCATTAATGTTAAATCCAAAGAGATCAGCCGTTTTTTTGCTAAATTATCGGGAACTTCTCCCTTGACGATTGCTTGCGCAAGGCCTTCAACGATCGCAGTCTTACCTACGCCAGCTTCGCCGATTAGCACTGGGTTGTTCTTGCGGCGGCGGCAGAGGATGAGGATCAAGCGTTCCACTTCTTCTTTTCTGCCTATCACGGGGTCTAATTTTCCCTCGCGACAAAGTTCAGTAAGATCATGGCCGTAGGCTTTAAGAGCGGGCATTTTATCCGCTGCGGCAGCTTTATCTTGTGGTTTGCTCGAAGAAGGTGTTGCTCCAGGGGACATTCCCATTGGAGGCAATTGTAAATTGAACGTCTCTAATTCTTTTAAGACCTCTTTGCGGATGTCTTTCAGGTTGACGCCGAGATTTTCTAAAACTTGTGCAGCCACACCATCTGTTTGACGGAGCAGTGCGAGGAGGAGATGTTCTGTGCCGACATAGTTGTGGTTGAGGCTTGCAGCTTCTTCGTTTGCAAATTCGAAGACTTTTTTCACCTTTCCAGTGAGTGCAGGATCCCCATACACTTGGATTTCTGGGCCAAAGCCTACGAGCTTTTCAACCTCGGTGCGGACTGTTTCGTAGTCCAGGTTGAGGTTTCTCAAGACATTGACAGCGATCCCCTGGCCGAGCTTGAGCAAGCCCAATAGGACGTGTTCAGTTCCTAAGTAGTTGTGGTTCAGTCGCTGCGCTTCTTTTTTAGCGAGCTTAATGACTTGCTTGGCACGGTTGGTGAATTTATCAAACATTGTTATCTCTTGGGTAAATAAGTCCCCATAGGAAAGGGGCTCCTCATGGCTTATTGTATGGGCGAGGTCTATTTTTGGCAATCAAAGCACATTTCATAGGTGTATTGACGCAATCTCCTCCTATAAGCATTATAAAAATAAATATAAATATAGGGTTTTATGCGCAAAAAAGGGCCGGGATTAAAAATATTACTAGGAATCATTATCTGCTTAGGCGGAGGGATGCTATCTGGCCTATTAATGGGTCATTCATGGGAAAAGTGGTATATTTTTTTGGACAAGCCCTCATTTTTGCCAAGAGCGTATGTTTTCCCTATTGTTTGGCCGATCTTATATATCATGATGGGTATCGCACTTGGATTAGTCTGGAACACTAAAAA
>JBGAFY010000229.1:0-2534 GCA_044226975.1 Rhabdochlamydiaceae bacterium | reverse complement strand
CTAAATCGCGCATTTCAAACAGCCGAAATCGTCGCTTCATATTACCAAAATACAATATCGATCATCAAAGACAATCGTTTTAGAGAAAAATGTAATGGCAAATGGGAAACACTCTCTCCAAACATTAGAAATACATATTGCTTAGATTATTATACTAAAAACCTTGAAGAACTCCTTTCAAAAAAAGATCGTTTTGCCAAATGGAAGGTCGACCCTTTATCTTTAGGAGATATCAAGCAAACTATGCCCGATTTTCCTGATAAGTTAGAAACGATCTACGATGTGTACCTTAGAGGTTCTGCTGCTTTCAAAGAGCTAGGAAAGCAATATGAAGGGAAAAAAGTCCTAATTTCTTCCCATGGTGCATTCAACGATATCATGGCTACAGAAGCTGAATCTCGGCACAATGAATGTGAGACAGATCTTCTTCCTGTTGATTTTGAACCTAAGAATCGCGAAGCTCCAAAAAATTGCGCTGTTTATCACTTTATCTGGGATAATGAAAAGCAAGAACTTGCATTTGAAGTTGAAGTTGTCTTTGAAAAAAAAGAAGAAAAAACCTCAAATTGATCACCCATGCATGACATTAGTTTATTAGAAGACAGAGCAAAAAAACTGCATTTGGACCAGATCAAAAAACATATTTTCCTTTGTTGTGATCAAACAAATGCAAAATGTTGCCATCATTCCGAGGGGATAGAATCTTGGGAATACCTCAAAAAGAGATTGAATGAGCTCGGGTTAAGCGAATCGGGCACTATCTTCCGCTCAAAGGTCAATTGTTTGCGCGTTTGCGCCAAAGGGCCCATCGCCGTTGTCTATCCTGAAGGCGTCTGGTACCATTCCTGTAGTCCAGTTGTCCTTGAAAAAATCATCCAAGAACATCTTATTGGTGGTAACCCTGTTCAAGAATTTGTTTTTTCCATAAACAAACCTCCTTCATGAACGCCTGAGCTCGCTCATTACCTCACTTGCTTTGCCCCTCATCAAATAGACTAATGGAAAAATTCCAATGATCACAAGAGGCAGTGCTGGCACAATGATGAGCCCAGTCTGATGGTAGAGCCAAAGACTCACTGCAGGAAGAGGCCCTCCTAAAAGTTTGGCGCCTAACGCAGTACCAAATGCACCCACGAGATAACGATGCTGAGGCGGAGATCTTTCATATGCCCAAGCATGATAAGGCGCTGCCAAACAAACCCCTAACACTGTCAATGCAATCCGCACACATGCGACATTAAAGAGCGTCGCTTCTTGCAATAACAAAAAAAGCGGAGCAGCACACCCCATCATTCCTAAGATGGCTCCGATCATTAAAACTTTCTTTGGAACTTTTAAGCTGATAATCCCGAAGAGGGGCAAGAGAACAAAATCAATGCCTAACAATAGACTGTTCAACGAAATAGCTTCTACTTTTGTGATAGAGCTGACAAGCGGCAAAAATCCATTCATGAAATTGGTGATAAGATAATAATTCGCGTAAGAAAACCCTGCAACAGATGCGATGGCCATTACAGCGTGCTTATGCTCCCATAAAATGTGCCAACAAGAAAGAGAGGGACTAGCGTGCAATTCCTCATCCTCAGGAAGTTTACGGAACAACCAACCTATAATTCCAATTAACCCACCTGACCAAAAAAGAATCCGCCAAAAATCTGGATATGCATGCATCAGCCCGATGGCACATGAAGCAAGAAAAACCCCTAAAATCCCCGACGCATCAAAAAGGCTGCTGATCAAATTGCGCTTTTCTCTCTTGCTGTGCTCAAGCAAAAAGATCGCCCCGCCTGTAGTCTCTCCAGCAGCAAAAAAACTAATAGCTAAGCGGGTAAACGCAAGTAAGACAGGAGCATATACTCCGATCTGCTCATAAGTGGGAAGAAAGCCCATGAGTCCTGTTTTGATCGCCATTCCAATAAGAGTAATGGACAAGATCTTCCTCCGACCAATTCGATCACCCCAATACCCAAAAAATAGCGCACCAAGAGGCTTTACAAAGACCTCTAAAGGGGCAATTGCAAACATGCAAATTAGGGCATAGACCGGATCGATTTGAGGAAAAAATAACGGGGCTAAAAAGGGGATCAAAAGATTAAAAAGGGAGCGGTCAAAGTGGTAAATAATGTTACCAATAATGACCAATACAGAACGCAATGAAAAAGTCATATCATACACTCCTTACGCCGGTATGACCCGGTTCAAGTTATAGGGTATAATCTCAGCCCAGAAAGGGCACCCCTGGTATTGCTTAGCTAAAAAAGTATTACGGCCTTTGCCAAATAAGTTGGCCGTCAATTCTGTCAACACAAGTCAAATAAGTATAATATCCGTTTCTATCTTTTGAAAAAACAAAGATGCAATCATTCGTCATTTTTCAAGGAACCTATCTCGATAAAATTTTTCGTCGATTTTCGAGATTATTTTGGCCTATTTTCGATCCAATTTTAGTGGGTAATATACAAAAGTCGATATTACCCACTAAAATTGGATCGAAAATCGGCTCAAAAGAACCAGAAAATCGACTGAAACTTTTT
>JBGAFY010000228.1:0-2545 GCA_044226975.1 Rhabdochlamydiaceae bacterium | reverse complement strand
AGTTCGAGATCGATAGAAGCGAATCGGTTCTCTGTGTGGCGTCTTCCTCAGGGCCGATTGCTGTATGAAGGCGATAAGCATGTAGTCATTGGTATAGAGTTTGCTAAGGACGAGAGTTCGATTCTCTCCACCTCCAAAATTCAGATTAAACCAAATCAAATAAGATTAAGACCATAAGGGACTTACGGGAAACCGATAAGTCCTTTTTCTTTCCATCTAGGCTACTTTTGCCCAGTCTAGTGCGTAAAATTTGCGTAAATAAATAGGGTGAATCCCACCATTCCTTTACCTAGGCTTTATTGCCGAATTTTGTTTGAACAGCGGACGGACACCTTCGCATAAGAAAGCAAATTATCAATCTAACTTATTGAAAATATTGCTTTTTCAAGTTTGATTGTCTGTCTTAAGA
Source organism: Rhabdochlamydiaceae bacterium (assembly GCA_044226975.1). Taxonomy (GTDB): domain Bacteria; phylum Chlamydiota; class Chlamydiia; order Chlamydiales; family Rhabdochlamydiaceae; genus JBGAFT01. The sequence goes on along the minus strand of JBGAFY010000228.1, from coordinate 2,136 downwards.
CTTAGTTTTAATTTCTTTTTGGCCGAAGTAGATCGTAAGAATCCCACCAAGGATGACTAAGCATATACCAATGAAGCTGAATAGATCAGGCACTTGCTTCCAGATAAGGAAATCGGCAATGGCGCCAAAGACAATCGAAAGAAACTGAAGAGAAGATGTGATCCGAATCGGGGCTTTTGCAATAGAGAGGGTGCTCAAGAACTGATAACCCGCACCAAAAATGCCAACTCCAAGAAGAAGCCACAGAGTTTGATCATTGGGAGTAACCCAACCGAAAGGGAGTACGCAAGCTGTGACTAGCGAAGCGAACAGAAAATTGTAGAATAGGATTTGTATGATGGAAAGGCTCTTCGTCAAAGAACGAATGATGACGAAAGCAATTCCTGCAAAAAGCCCAGAGGCTAGGGCAATGAGAGCTACTGGTTGAAACAAATGGACTCCTGGGTGGAGCACTAAAGCGATACCAATGAATCCCAAAATGATTCCTCCCCATACTTTCGAAGGAGTTTTTGCCTGATGAGCGATCAAGACTAAAATAGGAATGAACAAAGGAGACGTATTGGTCAGAAGAAGCGCCTCCGTCAGAGAGATGTACCGAAGCGAGTAAAAAAGGCAGGCCAGTCCGAACAGAGTAAATATCGTTCGGGAAACTAACTTGAACGGCTGAACGATGATCAATTCTCGTGGATGCTTAAGGGCAAGCGGCAGAAGCAAGAGGAAGCTCACAAAAAATCGAGAAAATAGCACCAGGTCTATCTTTGCTGAGGTACCGATGACTTTCGTCAATAGACTCATGAGAGTAAAGCAGATCGAGGCCATCACAGCAAAAACTACCCCTAGCGCGATATGCTGCTGATGCCCGTGCGAATGAAAGTTCATGATTTAAGTATTTCGTGGGATAAAACAATCTTGGCTACGCTAGCTAAATCTCGAATCGTCGAAAAATGTACTTCCTTTGACCCTGCGCCGCAAGCATCTGATACGACCGTCACTGAATAATCACGATCGTGGGCATCTCTTACGGCTGTCTGAACCGCCAAATCAGTTGAAACTCCAATCACGATCAGATGTTGAATTTGATTGGCACGAAGGATCGCTTCAAGAGGTGTCGCATAAAAAGCATTGACTCTGTGTTTGGTTACGACGAGATCGTTGGGTTGAAAGTTCAATTTTTTTTGGAATTCCGTTCCCCAGGAATTTAAAGCTAAGGCATTGTACTCTCGCGCTTTCCCAAATAAAGGAGACTGAGCCGGGCATTCGAGATATCCTGCGCTAAACCCGACTCGAACGAAGATCGGAAGAATGGCATGTTTTCTCGCATGGGCTATAACCTCATTCGCCCGATCGATCACATGATGCTCATGGACGAATTTCGCGGTCTCTGTGAATTTTCCATTCAAATCGACGATATCATTGATGAAGTCTAGCACAATCAAAGCAGTTCGATTCATTTTATTGCGTCCTCTTTATATTGCAGTTATCAAACACAACAATTAAAAGATACTGAGAATTTGATTTCCAAAAAACTGTGCTGCTCGGAATAGTAGTTATCCTGCGGGTTAAAAATAAGAGAAGGGTGGTTCCAAACAAAAAAACCTAGGGGGGCTCGCTCGCACGCGCATTAAGGCCACTGAAACTATTACATTTTTCGCTCAATTTCCCTGCTAATGTCCTTCATTTCATTCAAAAAGGCCCGTTCCATTTTCCGTTCATTTTTCGCTCTTAAAGTCATTCTTCCATGCTTTTCACGCTTAAAAAAGACCCCTCCGTGCATCTTGCAGCGTCCATTTTTCATACCAGGTTGAGCACACGGAGCCCCACCCTTTGTCCTACATTTAGCGCCGCAAAGCTTTATTCCGAGGATTGGCATTTGTTCCCTACATTTGGCAACACCGTTTGCATCAAGGCACTTCCTTGCCCGTTATAACTGTAGTTCACGACGATGTTTTGCGTCGCCCCTGCCTGTTTCTTAATGAGCATCTGCATAGCTTCACTACTGAAACGGAGAAGATTCAATCCAATCTTTTGATCTTCGGAACAGCTCTCGGCAAGTTTTCTCATCCCCAATAGATGTCCTACGACTATTTGAGAAGCAAAAAGAGTCTCTAAAGAATCCCTCGGCTTAATTGATCTAAT
>JBGAFY010000227.1:0-2563 GCA_044226975.1 Rhabdochlamydiaceae bacterium | reverse complement strand
GGCGAAGCCGACCTCATGCTATGCGGTGGTGCGGAAGCGCCGATCGCTCCTCCTGGTCTTGCAGGGTTTGTCGCTATTAAAGCCCTTTCTGAAAGGAACGAAGAACCTACAAAGGCTTCTCGCCCTTGGGATAAGCAGCGCGATGGCTTTGTCATGGGTGAAGGTGCTGGAGTGCTCGTCCTCGAAAGCCTTGAGCATGCGTTGGCGCGGAATGCGACTATCTATGCAGAATACTTAGGAGGAGCTGTATCCTGTGATGCTTATCACATGACAGATCCTAGGTCAGATGGATCTGGTGTTGCACTCTGTATCGAGAATGCAATTAAAGATGCTGGTATAGAACGTGACCGTGTAAATTATATCAACGCCCATGCGACATCGACACTTGTTGGTGATATGTGCGAAATCCGCGGGATCAAGTCGGTGTTTGGCCCTCGTTCTTCTAAGATCAAGGTCAATGCGACAAAATCTATGACAGGCCATTGCCTCGGTGCAGCTGGCGGTATTGAAGCAGTCGCGACAGTGAAGGCGATCCAAACGGGGATTTTGCATCCGACGATTAACTTTGAGGATCCGGAAGATGAAATGAGTGATGTCGACGTGGTTGGAGCTGCTCCGCAACAACATAAGATCGATGTTGCATTGTCCAACTCATTTGGATTCGGCGGTCACAATTCTTGTCTACTCTTTGCCCCTTACATTCCCGATTAGATCATAGGAAAATTTTGCCACTTAGGTTCGGAGAGCACAGAGAAAAAGAAATTATTAAATTTCTTCTCGGTGCTCCTCCTTGAACTGCTTTTTCAGTAAGTAGGTTGAGATGAGTCTCTTAGATCAGACCGACTAGACGGATAGGACATTCCGTCGCATTTACTGCTTTAAGTGGGAATGCGACTGCATAAGCTCCCTTAGGCGGCATTTTCTTTAAATCAGCCACATTTTCAATAATATATCTACCAGCTCCTAAGAGGAGCTTATGGACAGGATATGTTTGGTCTAGACAATCTGGAGATAAGGTGTCGATTGCAATACCAACGACATCACGTTCCAAAAGCAGTTCCGCTGCTTCTTTAGAAAATCCTGGAAAATGCATTTGCCCTTTAGAATCCATATTGCGATACGCAGCAGTATCAGTCCAAAAGCGGCTCCATCCTGTGTAGCCAAGTACAAGGCTCTTAGGTTGGATTTTTCCATGCTCTTTTTCAAATCCACGCACGTCTTCGACGGAAATTGTGTAATCGCCATGTGCTTTAGCGACGACATCGATGACATAAGCAGGGATAAACATATTTTCTAAAGAAAGGTCTGCAATTGATGCGGCTCCTTCAAAGCGATGTGACGGTGCATCCATATGGGTGCCGATGCCGGCGTGCATTTTAATCTGCTGTACGCGGAACATTTTGTCATAATCTTTTTTTATATCGAGACAAAAGCCGCATGATCCATTCCAGGTAGGGGATTCTGGACAAAGAGGCTGTGTAAGATCGATCAATTCAAAAGTATTTTTCATATTCGGGGTAAGCTGATCCTCATTATCTTGTATGCAATTGCTCAAGAGCTTGATTTCCTTGCTCATATCAGGGATAATAACAACTTCATTAAATAAAAAATAATTTTAAGATGAAAGTAATTCATGATCAGTCTTTTGGGATCATTCCTCTGCGCAAAAAAGGGGCAGATTGGGAAGTCCTCGTTATCTTGCATCGCGGTGGCAATCACTGGGGTTTTCCTAAAGGACACGCCCATCCACAGGAAACTCCTGCAGAAGCCGCTTCGCGCGAATTAAAAGAAGAGACAAGTTTATCAGTTGTCGAGTTTTTATCAGAGCAACCGAAAGTTGAAACATATTTGTTCAGAAGAAAGCGCATCCTCGTGTCGAAAAAAGCACATTATTTCCCAGCGATCGTAGATGGAGAACTTCGCCTGCAAGAAGAAGAGATTGTAGATGCTCGATGGCTTTCCTTTGAGAAAGCATTGACGACGTTGTCTTTTGAAGAGGCGCGCAATATACTGCGGGAAACGATGAAATCCTTGAAGCCGACAAAATGAATATTTTAAAGAGAATGTTTCGTCCTCAAAAACCTATCGAAGTTTTTGTGCGGCATTGCCACTATTCTGCTATTAGTCAACACAAGGTCCGGTTTCCCGATTTTTCTAAAGAGAAAGCGTTTCGCAATTTGCTTCAAACGATTCAAGGGGAAAATGTGAGGTTGACAATTCTACTGGATACCTTCCATCCGATGGATAAAGTTCATTTTGTCAAACTTCAGTCTGAATATCCTGTTGTTGAAATTTCCGAAGGAACTGAAACAGGGTCTTTTCTCCGCCTCCTAGATCTAGCTCTAGACCGTGTAAAAGATCCAGAGGCTATCATTTATTTTCTTGAAGATGACTACCTGCATGTGCCAGGATGGGTCAAGGTCTTGCGTGAAGGGATTGCGTTACCTAATATAGACTATGTGACATTGTATGACCATCGCGATAAGTATTCTGAACCCTATAATGACCTTCGATCTCGGATTTATTGCAGTCAGTCGACCCATTGGAGGTCGACTCCTTCCAC
>JBGAFY010000226.1:0-2564 GCA_044226975.1 Rhabdochlamydiaceae bacterium | reverse complement strand
CTGTGGAAAGATGAGGGAGCTTTTGTTCCATGCTAAGCATGGTCGCCTGAGATCCTTTTCCTGAACCTGGAGGCCCCAAAAGTATAACGACATGTTGAGCAAATGCAGCAGATGAACACGACATAATAATGATCAAAAAGATAAGTTTTTTGAATCGTTTTAGCATAATCTAACCTTCTTAAGAAGAAAAGGAAGAACCGATCCCGATACAATTTTTCGTCGATTTTCAGGATTGGTTCAATAACCAGCATATCATAAAGTTAATTATCTATACACGATGGGCGATAATTATTTAGATAATTTATTTTTTTAGTATTGTGTGGATTGTTTGTTTAAGAAATCGTCAATAATATGTTTAAGTAAAGTTTCAAACATATCTTTGGTCAACTTGCCTGTGTGTGTGTTTTGAGGGCTGGGATGATAGCTCGCATACACATTAGGCAGTCCTTCCATCTTATAATGTGCCCCATTGTGGAACTTGAGTGCTGGGACCTTATGGCCTTCTGCAAGTAAAAAATCTCTGTAAGATTTTAAGCTGATTTGGCCAAGTGTCAAAACTGCTTTGATTTTAGGTAAAAGAGCAAACTCTTTTTTTAAAAAATGTCTGCAAGTTGCAATTTCGCTTGGATTGGGTTTGTTGTCAGGTGGTACACACTTCACAGCTGCGGTCAGGTAACATCCATTGAGGGTGAGTCCATCGTTGGGACTCTCTGACGTCGATTGGTTGGCCAAACCCACATGATGCATACAGTTTATTAAAAACTTTGCTGAGAGATCACCTGTAAATATTCGACCTGTCCGGTTGCCTCCTTGAGCTGAAGGAGCAAGTCCAATGATCATGAGCCAAGCGTCAGGATCACCGAATCCAGGGACGGGCTTCCTCCATGGATCTTCTGAGTGATTTTGATTGCGAATGGGGACATGTTCGCGAAATTTTACGAGCCTTGGACATAAATGACAGGCAGCGATCTCCTGATTGAGGATAGAGATCTTATTGTTCATTTTCGCGTTAGCCAAAGGATGAAATTGAGGATGATAGTTAAAAGGATGCTGACGACGATAGATGTCACAATGGGAAAGTAAACAGAGGTCTTACCTTTTTCGATATGAATGTCCCCCGGCATTTTACCAAGAGGAAGGCCGATTTTTCTCCCGAGCCATATGATGCCGGCAATGACGATAAGGCCAAGGCCGATCCCAAAGATCCATTTAGCGATTCCAGATGTTTCCATAGGACGATTTTATGAAGTTTATGAGATTTATTTCTCTAAGGATTTTGAAAATTCTTCAAAGAGCTTGCGCTGGTGTTCTGTTAAATGTTTGGGGATCTCTATTGAGATGGTTGTAAGCAGGTCACCTTTCCCAGGCCTTTTGAGACGGGGCAATCCTTTTTCTTGTAACCGGAATACTTTTTCAGATTGTGTTCCAGCAGGGATCTTCATCCGCACATTTCCTTCAAGGGTCGGGACCGTTGTTTCGCCACCCATAACAGCAAGGGAGAGTGGAATGGTGTGTTCTAATAGCAAATCGCTTCCTGAGCGTTCAAAAAGCGGGTGAGGAGCAACCTCAATTTCGACATAAAGGTCTCCAGCTCCGCCTCTCCCTTCTTCTCCTTCACCGGATAATCGCAACTGTGATCCGGTATCAACTCCAGGGGGGATCGTAACGCTCAAAGTGCGCATTTCCCGTGCTCTTCCTTCTCCATTGCATGTATGACAGGGCTTGTCGATAATTCTTCCCGTCCCTCCACAGTGGGGACAAGGCTGGATAATGCGCATGGCGCGCTGAGTACGGGTGATTTTGCCGCTACCCCCACATTCTGGGCAGCGCGCTCTTTCTGCGCCAGATTGCGCACCAGAGCCCCCGCAAGATGAACACAGCGTGTATCGGGGGAAGGTGATTGTCTTTTTAATGCCGTGCAGCACATCTTCTAAGGTAATTTCAACGACGATACGCAGATCGCTTCCTCTGTTCCTTTGAGGAGTCCTTCTTCTTCCGCCGCCATCAAAAAAACTATATCCAAAATCGCCAAAGAGCTTTTCGAAGAGGTCTTCGCCGACGCCTACATCTTCCATGCCTTGGAAAGCTCCGGCAAAATCGGCGCCGCGGAAAATATCTTCGTAAGCATACTGTTGATCGAGCCCGCTATGACCATATTGATCATACAAGGCTCGTTTTTGTGGGTCGGAAAGGACGGCGTAAGCTTCTGAGATTTGTTTGAATTTTTCTTCTGCGTCTTTTTTTTCAGCTTCTGGGACGCGGTCAGGGTGATAGCGCAGGGCAGATTCGCGATAAGCTTTTTTAATGTCTTCCAAAGAAGCGCTCCGTTGAACGCCTAGCATGGCGTAATAATCGCTTTTGGAAGGCATAATATTGCTCTACTTATCTCCGCCGGCTTCCTCGTGGAAGTCAGCATCGATGATATCATCGTCGCCGGGCTTTTTCTTTGGTCCTTGTCCTTGCTGATCAGACGGGCCACCGCCGCCTTGTTCTCCAGGACCTCCTGGACCGCCTTGTTTTTTATAGAGCTCTTCAGAAAGACGATGGGATGCAGCGAGGAGTGC
>JBGAFY010000225.1:0-2673 GCA_044226975.1 Rhabdochlamydiaceae bacterium | reverse complement strand
TATGAATATAGACATTGAAGCTTTTGAATTTGCAATGAATCAAATCAAGGATGGTTTTATCTTTGAGAATTTCGCGAACACATTCTTGGCAAGCGTATTGGGACACGAGTTTATGCCTGTCGGTGGGCTTAAAGATCGTGGGATCGATGGACTAGAACATCTTTTCTCTCGAGACAAATTACTAAGGCACATTTATCAAACATCTATAGAAAAGAATCCTCATACCAAATTGGAAAAAACATTGGAAAAGCTTGATGAAAATGACATTTCATTCAACTCACTAACTTTTGTCACTAATCAAATATTTCCCGATAAAGACAAATCGGTGGATGATTTTTTTGATGTTTTTGGAAAACAAATTCGTATTTTCGATTTGAAGTGGCTTTCATCCAGAGTAAATAGCTCCGAAGTTACAACCAATGCTTATCATACTTTTGTTGATAGTCACTTACATGAGTTTAATAAACCAGGTAAAGGGTATGAAGTAAGTAATCTGGTCAATGATCCTAGGCTCTTTGTATTTCTCCGACAACAATGGGAAGACAATCGCATAGATCTGAAACTTGATCAGCTCGTTGCAGATACTTTAATTATTTTTGCCCTCGAAGACACAGATCCTGACAGTGGAATCTTGAAAACAAAAGAAGAGATTAAAGACTCTATTGCATCACATATTAAGTTTGATCCTCGATTGTTGAGGGACACTATCGACAAACGCTTGGACTTATTGGCTAAAAAACCACTAAAGCAAATTCAGTATCACAAGCATTCAGATAGTTATTGTTTTACCTTTTTACCCGAGTCAAAATAAGAAGAATCTTAGAGATGCTGCTGTTCATGAGACATTCAAAGAACGGTCGGTTGCAAGACTAAAGAGTTATTTGAAAAGTTCTAAGGTTGTTGTTACTGATCCCTTGAATCTAATAGAAAACACAATCAACCAACTTTTTTATCTACAAGGTCTTGAATTTGCGGATTTTGTTGTCAACGGAAGCACCAAAACGGCATTTGAAAAAAGTCTCACCGAAATTGTCGATAGGGTTGTCGAAGACAGTAGCGTCGTGGCGAAGAACAAAGGCGTTGCTAAAACCGCATTATTAGTCACAATTCGCGAAACCGTTTATAACGGCTCACCTGAAGAAAAGATCTTCTTAAAGCGTCTTGCAAATACTTACATGATGCTCTTTCTATTACAATGTGACCCTAAAGTCACTACGTTTTTTTCTTCATTAGCCGGAAAACTCAAGGTGTATGTCTGCACTTCAATTATTATTCCTGCTCTTTCCGAATACTATCTCAATCGATTTAATCGCCGACATTGGAACTTACTAGAAGGAAGCAAAAAAGCTGGGGTAAAACTGATCGTCAATGCAACGATTTTAAAGGAATTGGTAGGTCATTTCCGAATGATAACGACGAGATATGAAGAGGAGTATAAGAATAATGAAGATTTCTATTTAAGCGATGAAATATACACTTTGTACATTGACGAAATCATGATTCGAGCCTATTTTTATGCGAAGCGGCGAAATCAAGTTAAATCTTTCCATGATTTTATCGATAATTTCATCAATCCTGATTTATCCAATGCTGAGGAAAATCTAGCAAGCTGGTTGAAGGATGAGTTTGGTATCGAGTTCGTTTCTGATGAATCTTTGGGAGTACAAGTGGATAAGAATGAACTTAATCAGCTCATAACAGCCCTCACGAAAGAAAAGCGTAATGAACAGCGTGCCCGAAACGATGCAAATATCATTCTGAGGATTTTTGCTTTAAGGGCTCTCAGGAATGAGATTGTCAGCGACAGTATTTTCGGGTATAAAACGTGGTGGTTATCAAAAGATACTGTTACTCAGAAAGCGGTGAATAAAGTTTTTGGAGAGAAATATAGTGTCAGCTGTTACATGCGACCGGACTTTCTTTACAACTACATATCTCTCGCACCCACCAAAGTTGAGGTGGATTCGGCGTACAATGAGCTTTTTCCAAGTCTTTTGGGTGTCAATATTAGTTCGCATCTTCCACCTGAGGTTGTGAAATATATTCATCAGCGTATCGATGAACACGGTACGCGTAAGCCTGCCAGACTTAAAGCTATAATGCGGAATTTAGCAGAAAAGTTAAAAATAGATCCTGCAGCACAAAATCGGCAATATGTTGAACACTTCTTGGATTTAGAGTTGAGAAAAACGAAAGCTAAAAACCATTCGCAGAACATATAATTACACTATTGTTGGTCGTTTGGATTTATTTTTCCGAACATTTGCTTGACACGATAAGCAAAAACGTTTTAAATTTCTTTCGTCCAAAGAAAAGCAGTACAAAAAAGAAAGGGTTTTGGACAGGCGTTTTTGATGTAAAAACGTTTTTTATACAGTCTCTAGAAAGCCGGGTTTGTTGATAAGACGCGGGTGACGGTGGGATGTTTTAGATAAAGCTGATTAGTTTGCGTCCCACTTTAATCCGCGACCTTTCCAAGTTTTAGGCGACAGACCGCTCCACCGAATTTTCCGACTTGCATTTTTCCTTCAAACTAGCTTAAAATTCTCTCGCTTAGAACAGACATTCCAGAATTGTTGTACGTTTACGCGGAAACGACGCTTAAGTGTGTCGAACCGAAAGGTTTCGTGGAATTAACTGTTTGTTCTAAGCAGACGAACGTTACAACAGCTT
>JBGAFY010000224.1:0-2590 GCA_044226975.1 Rhabdochlamydiaceae bacterium | reverse complement strand
ACCGAGAACGCAGGCGCGGTCGGCAAAGACGGAATGTGGCATGCCACTCTGACGCATTTTAAGGGCGTTTTTCTGGATCCGTTCAAACGCGGCAGTAATCATCGCATAACTAGATAGAAGGGCTATAGATTCGCCAAACACCTTGTGTAGCGAAGGTTTGCTACGTCTCTCATCATCGTTGTCCATACATGGAAGGTCATCAACGATCAATGATGCTGTGTGGAAAAACTCGACAGAAAGCGCAGAATCACTCACATCAAGACCATGTCCCAATGCTTCTGCGACTAAATAAACTACCATGGGGCGCAGGCGCTTCCCCCCAGTGGTCAATGCATATTCACAAGCATCTCTTAGCTTATTTTTTTCACCAAAAGAGAGAATGCTACGTGCGATCTCTTGTTCGATTTTATCGCGTAAATAAAAGAAGTTCGAAGAAGGTTTATTCCGATTGTGGATAACCGTTCCCTGTGCTGTCATGAATGTATTATTCCTCGATAAGGATTGAGTTTGTAGATTTTATAGTGGCGTTAGCAGGCACATACCCGCTGATGCTGAGACATGGATGGCAAATAACGCCACGTCCTAAAAATGTTCCGGGGTTTGTGACTGTGTTACATCCGATCTGCGCATTGTCTCCAATGATGGCCCCAAGTTTTATTAAGCCTGTGTCACTGCGTTGCTCTTCAACAGTCACTTTAATCGTTTTTCTGTCTAAACGTAAGTTTGCACATTTCACTCCCGCTCCTAAATTAGCCTTGTTTCCCAAGATGCTATCTCCCACGTAATTGAAATGAGGAGCGGAAGCTCCAGGAAATAAAATAGAATGCTTGATCTCTGTATCATGCCCAACAGTACATCCATCTCCGATCCAAGCCCCTCCCCGGATATAAGCTCCATGCCGGATACGACAGCGTTTACCTATGTAGCAAGGTCCTTCGATATAGGCTCCTGGCTCGACAACAGTCTCGTCACCTATGAACACTTGTTCAGGATTTACAACATAGACACCTTGAGGAAACTGAAATGATTGAGTGAAAGAAAGAACTGATTTTAAAAAATGATTTAAATCTTCTATCCCTTGCCAAACCCATTTTTTGCCTGCGAAAAGTTTTTCAAGGCCGGATCCTGATATGGTAAAAAAAATTTCAGGTGATAGGAGGTGAGTGTTTTTCATGAGATCTCGAATAACTTTTAGCAAAATGATTTTTAGCTGCTTACGTCCAATATTTCAAGAAATTTGTGAACTTTTAAGCAAAGCGATCTTAAAAGCTGATTCCTATATATTGAGATAGTTATCTAAATAAGGTATTCTTCTTCTGAAGCTGTGGAAAGCTCGATAACTCTCTTTTTTTCCCGGCAAGCTCACAGGAAGGGATTTGTTGTCGATAACCCGTCGATAACCCGTTAGTTTTCTACAAAAAACTTCCTTAAACAAGTTATGCACACCAAATATCGATTAAAATGTCAGAGTTTTCCACACCCCTCTTTATAAAAGATCAGTGTTCTCTTTTTCCGCGTTGTTCGGGGTGTCAAAATCAAACATCAGCAGTGTCGCAATCCGCTTGGGAAGAGATACATAAGTTCGCTCTTTTAGAAGGTGTGCAGCCCAATATCTTCCAAGATGCATTATGGAAATGGCGAAGGCGAGCTAAGTTGGCGGTACGTGGTTCAGCCGCAGCTCCTCAGATTGGGCTTTTTCAAGCGGGCACTCATCAAGTTGTCGACATGCCAGCTTGCCCAATGCACCATCCTGCCATCGATAATGCTTTGAGCATTTTTCAGTCATCGATGATCACTTTTAAGATCCAACCTTATAACGAATCCAATGGGCAAGGCGATGTTCGTTACGTCCAATTTCAGGTTCTAAATGATACAGTGCAGCTTTCTATTGTTTTAAACCACAAAACTATCCCTGATGTTCTTCGACCTTGGCTTGAATTTCTATCGAAAGAACCTTCCATTTTTTCTTTATGGATTAATTTTCAAGATCGCGAGACAAATTCAATTTTTGGCGAAAAATGGTCTCATTATTCTGGAGAATATTATCTTTGGGAAAACATCGGACGTCGAAGGTTATGCTTTCATCCAGCGTGTTTCTCACAAGCCCATCTCGGTGCATTTAACCTTCTCATTAAATCCGTTCAGGAAAAAATATTGAAAGGAAAAAATCTCTTAGAATTATACGCAGGTGTCGGAGCATTGGGGCTGAATTTGATCGAAGAATGCAAATCAGTTGCAATGCGAGAGATCAATCCCATATCCGCTACGTGTTTTGAAAATTCTTTTCCAATTAGAGATGATAAGGTCGACTTTCAAATCCGCGATGCACTTGCTTGTTTAGATGAAATGAACACAGCAGAAATCTTGCTTGTTGATCCACCGCGAAAGGGGTTGCCTCTGGCGTTGGTCCAGCAAGCCAATCAAAGCCCATCTCTACAGCAGATCATATACGTCAGCTGTCATTATCCGTCCTTTCGTAGAGATTGTGAAAATCTCAGCGCGGAATGGAAATTGAGCCATTTAGAGGGCTACCTTTTCTTTCCCGGAACACACCATATCGAAGTCTTAGGTATCTTTGAGAAAAGAAATT
>JBGAFY010000223.1:0-2605 GCA_044226975.1 Rhabdochlamydiaceae bacterium | reverse complement strand
CTTTCCATCCTTCACTGAAATGTCGAAACAGCACATAGATAGTTTGAACAACGATAACGATTCCAATTCCAGTAATGGTCCTGGTGACCTTCCCCCCGAAAGTTGTAGGGTTTGAGATTTCCGACTCACTGGGCTAAAACTGGCTCAAGAAGGGAAGGAACAAGATGCAAAGGTCAAAGTTTTCAGCGGAGCAAATCACAAAGATTTTAGCAGAACACACAGCCGGAGTGTCTGCTGTGGATTTAGGTCGCAAGTACGGGGTGAGTGATAAAACGATTGGCAATTGGCGCAAGAAGTACTCAGGGATGGTAGAGAGCGATGTTAAAAAAATGCGCGAGCTTGCAGAGGAAAACGCAAAGCTTAAGCGGATAGTGGCCAATCAAGCTTTGGACATTGAAGGTTACAAAATCATATTAGAAAAAAAGTGGTAGGCCCAGAGGCTAAACGTAATGCAGTAGCGATGTTACTTGAGACTGGTAAATTTAAGAAATATCGCGCCTGCAGGTTAACTGGGCTCAGTGAGTCTACTTTCTATTACCAATCCCATGTCAGCCGAAACGATGAGCCGTTAAAGGCAAAGCTTATTGAGGTTGCTCAAGTAAGGCCACGCTGGGGTTGCCCCAGGCTATTTGATTTAGTCAGGCGCAGTGGCTTCACAGATAACTATAAGCGCGTGGAGCGAGTTTACAGCGCAGCTGGCTTATCATTAAAGATTCGCAAGAACAAAAAGAAAAAAAGAGATTTGCGAGTTGCCCTGCCAAAACCCACTTGTCCCAATGAGATTTGGTCCATGGATTTTATGCAAGATCAACTTTTCGATGGTAAGCGTTTTCGCACGTTCAATTTAGTAGATGAGTTTACCAGGGAAAGTCTTGTTATTCATGTCAATCGCTCCATACGTTCCGTAAATGTTGTTGAGATTTTAAATCAACTTATAAAATTAAGAGGAAAACCAATGGCAATAATTTGTGATAACGGACCTGAATTTGATTCTCAAGCAGTTGATCTGTGGGCTTTTAAAAACCAAGTACAGATTAGTTTTATAGATCCAGGAAAACCAATTCAAAATGCTTATATTGAATCTTTTAATGGCAAGTTTAGAGATGAGTGTCTAAATTCAAATTGGTTTATATCATTAGAACATGCTCGTATTGAAATTGAATTGTGGCGACAAGACTATAATCAAAATCGACCACACTCTTCTTTGAACTACAAAACACCAAATGAATTTGCAAAAGAATATGAACACATGATAGCAAGCTAACTAACAAATTTAGGAAGTCTTAACTCCTCCAGTCATTGGGGGAAGGTCATCTAAATAATTAACCAAATCCGCTTTTGTAAGCTGACCTAAACGAATGTCGCATGAGATCGACTCGGAAATCAAAAGTGCGTATTTCCAAAGATAGAAGTTCTTATCCCCCTCTTCCAAGTCAAACCTCAAGAAATCTTTTTTTCGAGTTGATTAAGAACTGAGATGTCACCTTCATTCGTTTTTCTTTTCCGTTTGGCACAGGCCAAATAATCATTTGACCAACTCTTAAACCAATAAGAGCAGAGCCGACAGGTGCAAGAATGGAAACTTTATTTTCATCGATGTTTGCTTCGTGCGGGTAGACCAAAGTCACGGTAGATTCTTTTTCTGTATCTAAATCCTGAAAACGTACAGTCGCGTTCATGGATACGACATCTTGCGGAAGTTCGTCATCAGGGACGATGGAAGCTCTGCTTAGTTCTTCTTCTAGAAGCTCTGCAATTTTAGTTTGTGTCGAACTTACCAGTGAAGAAAGCTTTTGAAAATCGCCAGAAGTTAAAATTAAATTATCGTGATTATCCATAAATTGCTCCAATAGAACGAGATTGAGGGATCAAAACGTCCTAGAAAGTTTTTGTTGTGAAAAGAGAATTATTTTAGTGAGGGCGGCTGAAGCTGGGAGAAGAAAAAGTCCTCAACCGCCAACAGAAATGAATTTAAGGCCGAGCCCAGCAGGCTGGGTCAGAAAAGCAGGCCTAAAAATACAAGCACGGTTGATCGGTTCCACAAGCAAGATTCTAACATAGTTGAAAATTATCTTCAACCACACTGACATCCAATAAATCCGCCTATTTAAGGAACTGAATTAACATACTTGATAGTGGTTGAGGCGTGAATTCATACGTCTTCTTGCGACACTAAGATGGATTACAGACCTTCGGACCAATCACTACGGCGCTGAGGCTTTAGATTTTAGAGGGGGAGTTCCCCTGGTTCATCTTCCATGTGCGACCGTTAACAATGTAGCTGACTGTCGCTTTGGCCAACTTGTACTTTTCTCGCAGGTCACGATTTGTCGCCCCTGCAATATACTCGGCCCGCATTTTTTCGGCAGTGGCTTGATCGATTTTCTTTCTTGGCTTCATCGGAATATGGCCAAGCACTCGCCAGCAGTGGAGCATATTCTCTGAGTGAGTTATCAGTTCAAGATTGGCAGGAGTGTTATTTCGCTTGTTGCCGTCGATATGATTAACCGCATAGTCATCACGAAGAGGGCCGTTGAATTTTCGATGAATGATTCGATGGATATTGAGCTGTTTGCGACGGTACTTAACAGTCAAGTGACCTGAT
>JBGAFY010000222.1:0-2607 GCA_044226975.1 Rhabdochlamydiaceae bacterium | reverse complement strand
TCCCGAGTATTTGAAGCATTTTACGAAATGAAATAAGGTCTTCAATAGTTTGTTGATGGTCGAAATTTGAGACGTTGGAATCTCTTTTTTTTTCGCTCAAAGTAGTGACAATTTTTTTCATGTATTGGAATAGGGCGTTGAATAAAATGAGTTGTCCTTTTTGGGCGGTGTCTTGCGTTGGTTCTTTGCCTTTTTTATCTTTTTGAATTGGGGGGACGCCAATCCAACCATGGCCTGAAGGCTCGTCTTTATTGACTGATTTTGAAAAGTCGCCCATGTTTTTTTATCCTTGGATTTTAAAAATTAAACCATAGCTCATCATTTTTTTTGGGCAATTTTGTAATCAATTATTTTTTCAGTGAATCAAGAGGAGAAAAAAAATTAAAGAAAAAATTGATTTATCAACATTTTTTTAGTCTTTTCCTAATAATCACTTAAGGAGGATAGGAATACGAGAAAATTTTTTTTGCGCTTTTTTTCTTGTTTATACAAAGTAGGGTTTGCTGAGATAATTCAGTTTTTCTTAGTGTCGATAAAAGAAATTTTACAAGCTGTGATCTATGAGCCTATTTAATTTCCTTAAGCCAACTCCTTACGCTGAAGAGATAAAAGACGATGAAGTCGTAAAAAAACAATATCGGTATTGGCGTTGGCGTATATTTTTAGGGATGTATGTAGGATACACTTTCTATTATTTCACGCGTAAGAGCTTCACTTTCGCAATGCCTGCAATGATGCAAGACCTCGGTTTCGATAAAAGCGATCTTGGCATTCTCGGTAGTGTGATGGCGATTACTTATGGTATGAGTAAATTTTTAAGCGGGATGCTGTCTGATCGGGCCAATCCGCGATATTTTATGGCGATCGGTTTGATCCTTACTGGTATTTTAAATATTCTTTTCGGTCTGTCTTCCTCCATTATCTTTTTTGCTATCTTTTGGGGAATGAATGGTTGGTTCCAAGGTTGGGGATGGCCTCCTTGTGCTCGCTTGTTAACACATTGGTATTCGCAAAAAGAGCGTGGTACGTGGTGGGGTTTTTGGAACACTTCTCACGGGTTAGGCGGCGCGTTGATCCCTTTAATTGCTGCATTCTGCGCTCAGTATCTAGGGTGGCGCTATGCCCTATATATTCCTGGGGTCACTTGCATAGCGGTAGGGTTGTTCATTATTAATCGGTTGCGAGATACACCTCAATCTTTAGGGTTGCCACCAATTGAGAAGTTTCGCAATGACTATCCTGCTGTGAAGCAAACAGAAGAAAAGGAAATCTCTCTAAAGGATATTCTATTCCGTTACGTCTTAAGTAATCGGTATATTTGGATTTTAGCCTTTGCCTACTTCTTCGTGTATATCATACGGGCGGCCATTAATGACTGGAGCGTTCTATTCCTTGTTGAAACTAAAGGCTATTCGTTGCTTACCGCCGGCGCTTGTGTGTGTTGGTTTGAAGTCGGAGGAATTTGCGGTAGCCTGACTGCCGGATGGGCCTCAGATAAAATTTTCCAAGGCCGAAGAGGACCTATCAATGTTATTTTTAGTTTAGGTGTCGTTGCTGCAATAGCAGCTTTATGGCTGTCCCCAGGTAGCGCCCCTATACGCGATTCTTTGTTAATGTTCACAATCGGCTTTTTAATTTTTGGCCCCCAAATGCTGATAGGGATGGCTGCTGCTGAACTTTCTCACAAGAAAGCAGCTGGGACTGCTACAGGCTTTACGGGATGGATAGCTTATCTTGGTGCTGCTGCCGCTGGTTATCCACTTGGCAAACTTACCCAAGAATTAGGCTGGTATGGATTCTTTTCTATTTTATGTATCTGTGGTGCAGCATCTGTGCTGTTGCTTCTTCCCCTTTGGTCTGTTAAGTCCAACCCCAAATATATGGAGCCAAATGCTACCGATGAAGCAACTTTAGAGAAAGCCTAAGAAACTGCCCGTAAATTTATTACTCATAAATTTTCTTTTACAGGATAGGCAGGATCGCTTCGCGACAGGATTTGTATGATCCTCACCTCCTATCGTGAACTATCCTGCCTATCCTGTAATTTTTGTGTGTCCTTAAGGATCTCTCTTAGAAGCTGTTTTAAAACAGCTTCTAAGAGATTCCTCGACTGTATTTCCAATAAGGGTATAATCAGTTCTTCATATTTAGAGTTATTCTCCTATGCCTTGGATATCACTTCATACCCATTCTCAATATTCGATACTGTCTTCGACAGCTTCTGTTCAAGATTTGGCACTAAAAGCAAAAGAATGTGGAATGCCCTATCTAGCCCTTACCGATGGTAATTTATTTGGAGCCGTAGACTTTTATAAGGCGTGCAAAGCTGCATCTGTAAAGCCGATTATTGGAAGTGAGATTTATGTTGCCCCTGGTTCTAGACTGGAAAAGAAAAAAATGAGCGGCCATCCCCATGGCTATCCAATAGTACTATTGGCAATCGATAAAGAAGGGTATCGCAATCTTTGTTTGCTGAGTTCCCTTGCTCATATTGAAGGGTTTTATTACACCCCTCGCATCGATAAAGAATTGCTCCAAAAGCATCATGCTGGGCTGCTTGCTTTGAGCGGTGGTATAGATAGTTACCTAGCCCAATGCATCTTGCGT
>JBGAFY010000010.1:0-19271 GCA_044226975.1 Rhabdochlamydiaceae bacterium | reverse complement strand
GCTGAACAACATGTGTGCGCTTCACGGTTTTGTTCTCAACAGCAGTGACTGCTTTGAGCGCAGGCTTCACTTGTGCAAGGATCTGCTCTGGGGCTTTTTGCTCTTTTGGGATTGATTCGGGAACAAATCTTCTGGTCGCTATATGATGGTCAAAAGGCTCAGGTGCTGTTTCTTCTGCTAATTGATAGAGTTTGATGCCTGCGCGATGACGGACAAGGTCTGCTCGTGGGGATGTGAGCAAGGTCTTAGCGAACATCTCTAAAGTATTACTTTTTTCCTTGATGAGGTCGAGGATGACGAGCACTTGAGCATCGTCGAGATTTTTTGAGGTATATTCAAGGTCGGTCTCAAGTAACAGTTTAGCTGCAATGGGTGATCTGCATTGCAGGTAATTGAGAAGAAAGGTGCGTCGTCTCTCTGGGGAAAAATCTTGGGCTTGCCTTTGATCTTTGACGAAGTTGTCAAGGAAGGTCCACTCTCCATGTGCAAGCATTTCTAAAAGCATTGCTCGCGGAACGTGGACGCCAGATCTAGTAAAAAGGACTGCTGCCATGTGAAACTCTGATGTGAGCAGGAATGCCTCGCAAAGGGTGGGGTCTTTGGGGCTGGGAGAGCGCTTGAGCTCATAAAAAAGCCCTTGGCTAGTTAAAGGCCAGCGTTCTGTCTTAGAGAAGTTCATGATCGCTTGAAACTGGTAGTCGGTAACCCCAATGAATACAGGAATGTCGACGCGTTCTTCTCCTTGGGGGTTCATGAAGCTCAAGAGTCGATGTTGGAGAGGGAGTCCGCCAAGGGCCTTATCGATGTTAAAATGATGGAAGGCCACGAGGCATGCTAGACTTAGATCTCTACGATAAAATCCATTTTCTACGTGTTCTTTATTATCGAGCTTAAGGATGAGCTCTTCGTAGGGTATTTGTGAGTAAGTTTTGAGAATTCCTTCACAGGTCGGGCGATTGGAAACTTCTGATGCGCCTTTCTCAAGCGGTTTATGCTCAAAGGCTACCATTTCGTAGCTATCACGAAATGTCAAATAAAAAAATATGCTGATAAGGCATATATTCAGCGCTCCGCTAATAATTAACGCCTGGGTTAGCTTGCGTGTCCGTTCTAAAAGTGGGGTATTATTAACATCCATAAAAAAAATGTGTTTTCTTTAGCTTCCGTGTTCTGGTATAAATTCCTCACAAACCCTATTGGCAGTGGTGAAGATGTTATGTCAATTAGTACACAATCGCAAGGGCATCAGTTCCAAGACATTTGAGAAGTCGATAGCCAAAGGCTTTGACGGCGAAAATGACGAAGGAAATGGCCGCATTCGGAATAATGACATCACATCTTTACTACTGCCCACAAATTCATAGTCTAAACAATACCGTAATTGTATGAAAGTTCTCCTCTCTTCGTTGCAAGAATACATAGATCTTAACATGTCTCCAAAAGAAATTGGGGATGTGCTCACAATGGCCGGATTGGAGGTCGATGGTATTATTGACGCTGCCAGTGGTTTTGATGGGGTCATCGTTGCGAAAATACTTGAAGTACACCCCCATCCAAATGCTAACAAGCTGCGCATAGCTCAAGTGTTCGATGGCAAAGAAACGCTGCAAGTTGTCTGCGCTGCAAGCAATTGTAGAGCTGGACTGAAAACTGCTTTTGCACCCATCGGCGCTTCTTTGCATGACGAGGAAGGGAAGCCTTGGAAGATCAAAAAAGGCAAGCTCCGCGATGTGGAATCTTTTGGAATGTTATGTTCTGCCGATGAACTGGGGCTTGAAGAATCTTCTGAGGGCATCATGGAACTTCCTGATGACTCTGTAGAGGGAACTGATCTTAAAAGCTTGTTCAATGAGACTGTCTTTGAAATTTCCATCACACCTAATTTGGGCCACTGCCTGAGTGTGTTGGGTATCGCAAGAGAACTTTCAGCTCTTCTGAATGTTCCTCTAAAAAGAAAATCGTATTTACCAAAAGAAAATCCCTCTGATCCGATCGACAAAGCAATCGATGTCTTGATTGAAGACAAAGATCAGTGCCATCGTTTTGCATGTGCTTTGGTCCGTGGGGTCAAAGTGGGGCCATCCCCTGAATGGTTAAAGAAGAAGCTAGAACTCTGCGGAATCCGCAGCATCAACAACGTCGTTGATATCGGCAACTATGTCATGTTAGAACTTGGCCAGCCGATGCATATGTTCGACTATGAGAGCATCTCTGGACATAAGTTGATCGTCCGCGCCTCTACCAATGAACAATCGTTAGAAACTTTAGATGACGTGACGCGAGACATCCCCAAGGGCGTTGTCCTCGTATGCGACGCAGATAAGCCTCTCTCTTTTGCGGGCGTAATGGGAGGGATGTCCTCCAGCGTGACAGAAACGACACATGATATATTAATTGAAGCAGCTTATTTTACTCCGCAAGCGATCCGCAAAAGCTGCAAGCTGCTTGGCTTGCGCTCAGAATCTTCTTATCGTTTTGAGCGAGGTATCGATGCTGAAGGTATCCCCCATGCTTTATTCTATGCTGCGAAGTTGCTCTCCGAAATAGGCGGTGGAAGTGTGGCTGCTGGCATTTGCGATCGCAAGAGCCATATGCCTGCACATAAAGAAATCACATGCCGATTGAAAACGGTCCAGACAATTTTAGGCCTTGAGATCAGTTTGCATGAGGTCATTGAGATCTTTAAACGGCTTCAAATTGCTGTTGTCCATGAAGGAGAAGACTTTGTCCGCGTTAAGCCCCCTTCTTATCGACACGACTTAAATATCGAGTATGACCTGGTCGAAGAAGTAGGAAGAGTTTACGGTTATAACAACTTACCGAGAAAGCCTGCTCGCTATTCGTCCTCAACAGTGGGCGATACTCCGATGTTTACTTTCGAGAACACTGTCAGAGAATGTCTGATGTCGGAAGGGCTGCAAGAATGGATCACATGCGACCTCATTAGTCCAGAGCTTGCAGAACTCACGCTTGAGCGCACGTTAGACAGCGATGCTATCATCAGGGTCCGCCACCCAAGTTCAGTCGACCAATCGGTCTTAAGGCCAAACTTGCTCGCTAGTTTGCTCCCAATCGTGAAACGGAACCAAGACTTTCAAACTTTTGACCTAAATGTCTTTGAAATTGGACATAACCATTTTCATATCGGTGGACAGTACCACGAAAGGACCCAAGCAGGTATCTTATTATGTGGGAAACGGACTCCTCATCATTGGGATATTAAACCTGCAGATGTGGATTTCTACGATGTAAAAGGAATGGTCGAAAATTTCTGTATGGGCTTAGGCATTCAAGAGCTTTCTTTTCAAGCAAGCCATTTGCATAATTTCCATCCTGGTCGTCAAGCACGCGTCTATATCGACAAAGTGCCAGTCGGTGTGATCGGCGAGGTACATCCAGACCATCTCAAAGTACTCGATATCAAACAGAGGGTCTATTACGCCGAGATCGACCTCATCGATATTCACCCTTATGTACGGAAAGAATTTTCTGTCCGCACTCCTGCTCAGTTTCCTGGATCTGAAAGAGATTGGACCTTAAGTTTAAAAGAATGGGTACCTGTTCAACAGGTTTTAGATGCTGTTGAAACGGTCAAATCACCAATTCTTGAGAGCATAACCCTTTTAGATCTTTACAAAAGCGAGCGAATCGGCAAAGATAAGAAAAACGCCACATTCCGTTTCTTCTATCGCGACCGATCGAAAACTATCTCTTTGGAGGCTGTTGAAGCCGAGCACCAGAAACTGATAGAGAAAGTAGCGGAAAAGTTACGCGATTTCATAATATGATCAATTTAGTCATGAAGAGGGCTACCATGAGACTCACATTTATTTTCTCCTTAATCGCTCTAGCTTCTTTGGCGGTATCGTGCCGAAATTCCAATGAAGAAAACCCAGTTGTTTCACAGCGTTATGTCCACAAATATGGCTACGCTGTATCAAAAGACGAGTGGGATGAAAACCATTATCCCGGTCAAGTTATCACAAAAATGCGCGACGGGGTCACTGTTACTGCTACTTATGAAGTAGGCATGCTGCATGGTCCATGCACATATTCTTTCCCGCATAGCCAAACCATAGCGACCTACGAGCTCTATAACCAAGGGCATAAAGTCAAAGAGATCACATACGACACAAAAGGGATGCCGATACAAGAGCATGTCCAATTGTCCCCTACTCGCTATGCGATCACACTTTGGCAGACTGATGGAACTCCACTAAGCATCGAAGAGTATGCGGGTCAAGAGTTACTTGAAGGGCAATATTTTACCGCCAATAACGAGATAGAGTCTCGCGTAGAAAAAGGTCATGGGCTCAGAATTCAGCGCAACTCAAGCGGCCTTCTGTTAGCAAAAGATCTGATCGAAGCGGGTTATGTCGTCAAACATGAGACCTTCTATCCTAATGGCGCGCCAGAGAGCATTTGCTTCTTCTCACAAAACATCCTTAACGGCGAGAAGAAAACATTTACTTCTTCCGGAGAACCACTCAATTCCGAAGAATGGGTGAACGGCAAGCTTCACGGCAAAGTCACTTACTATGAAAATGGTGTGAAGGCACGTGAACTATCTTATCTCTTTGGTCAAAAAAATGGCTCTGAAACTCACTTCCTAGATGGAGTAAATGTTTCTGCAGAGATCCAATGGGAAAATGACAAGAAGCATGGCCCAACCACGTTTTACGTCGACGGCTCACCAGCTATCGAATATTGGTATGACGGCAGACTCGTCACTCGAGATGCTTATGAATACCTCTATAAACGCGACGAAATGATCAGCAACATCTCTCAAGATGTAAAGATGCAAAATAGCCGTTAACCTTCCATTTTAAGCCCTAGGTTCCACCTAGGGCTTTTTTATTTTCTTCATAGTGGTTTAAGATTTAGATGGTAAAATCCATCCATATCTTTTTGCACGGAACTTCGCGTTCGAACTCACTGACTAAACAAAGTCACCTCGTTCTCCACGCTATGCTCCCTGCAAAAATCTTACACCCGATTTTACCATCTAAAACTTAAACCACTATATGACATTCTTTACTAGTTCTTCTGGGCCTTTAATAAAGATCGAGTTTGCCTTCTCCGAAGGAAAAATGCATCCATACCCATCTTTCCCTAGCTAAAAAATTTGAAGCTTCTTGAATGGCACGCTGAAAAATAAGGACCTTCTCAGTCAATGGCTGGCAGATTATACAAATGGGAAAAAACACAATCCTTTCCCTTATCCCTTAGACGATACTTATTTCGGCCCATTTCAGAAAAAAGTGACTGAAGCTTTAGTAGCAATCCCTTTTGGTAGCTACGCTTCTTATTCAGAGATCTCTTCCATTATCGGCAGCCCTAGAGCTGCCCGGGCAGTAGGCAATGCTTGTGGCCGCAATCCATTCCCCTTGATTGTGCCGTGTCACCGCATACTACATAAAGGAGGCTCTCTTGGAGGCTTTGCATTCGGTCTCGATATGAAACGCATGCTATTGGATTTTGAGCACATCCCTGGCATTTACTAACCCGGCAGTCAAACAGGTGACAAGAGCGCTAGCGAGGCAAAGCAAGCTACTTGTTATCTATTTGAGTGTCGGATTAGTAACTCCAAAATCGGGTTTTGGTCGGACTAAAGCTTTTGTCTATGTAAATATATTTTTTTAATCACATTTTGCATAAGCAATTGTTAATTAGCAAGACAGCCAAAAATTAATCTCTTATTTCGCAGTTATCTCAACATATTTTTAATAAGACTATTTATTAAAAATAAAAACAATGCTATAATTATTAAAATAAAACAATAAATAGTCGATAAAATGAGCGCAATTAATAATACAAACAATTTTAATAACGAAAATCATGCAATCTTTGCTGGCTCCTTAAATGATATTGAGAATGAAATTTCCGGCATCGCCTCTTATCAACTAACAGACCTCAATACCCCTGAAAATTTAGCATATGGATTATCTAGCCTTAATCAGACCATTCCTGAACAAGATTCTATGGAGCTGAGCACTAAAATTATGGGTCTTGCTTATATTTTAGATGAAAAAGTTAGCCAAAGCTATTTACCTGATCAAACAAAAAAAAACTTTTCTGCGGAATTGCAAGTAAGCGTGCCGAGTTCATATTGCAAATTACCATTGGACTTAATTCAACTCATCGCTAGCTATTTGCCTGTAAAGGAACTGGTCGCTTTTGCCCAAGTGGACCGTCGAACATACAAAGCTTTAGATACTTTAAAAATTTCATCGCTGAAAATTTTTTTAGAAACAAAAGTCACAGGGTTGAACGAACAAATAGAGGAACTACGAACTAAGGCACAAGAACAATTACCTAATACATTCATGTATCTTACAATCGAAGGCAGAGAAACTTTTTTCTTTATGGCTGACTTTGAATCAGCAGAACGTTTATCGTTTAAACATGATAAACTAAGACAACATCTGTCTAGCAACAGCAACAGTTCTATCCAATCACAATATCAATTATTGAGTAGTAAAGAAACTAAACAACGCGAATTAGCAGTAGTTACTTCTCATATTTCAGAATTTAATGAGTCTCCTGTAAAACTTCAAATTGGATACATCAACTTATTAAAGCAGATACACTTGCTCTCGGAAAAAGATACGGTCAAGCCTGAAGATGTGGAAGAAATTTATGCGCAGCTCCAAAAAGTCCAACACTTTTTTACTTCCAACCCGGCTATAGAATTGGAGTTCGCATCTCTTTACAACCACCTGATCTATGCTTTTGAACGGAAACTTGATGAGTTAAGAATTGAAAACATAGACACACTATTAAAACAAATCACCCCTAAAAATCAGCTTTCCAACTTTCCTCATGATGTTCTTTATCTGATATTTGAAAATCTTGATCTACAAGATCAAGTCGCTTTAAGATCAGTATGTAAAAAATTCAACGAAGTGATCGATTCAAGAACTGCTAAAAAGGCTGCGTTTTTAAGTAAAAAAGTCATGCATCTTAAAACACACGAATCGAATCTTAATTGGAAATACGAACGCGCACAATTTCTTCTCAAAACTCTAGATTCCCTCAAACCTGACTATCATCCTTCTAGTCAAAGATGGAAAGAATATGTTGAAAAGAGGACTGCAATGGAGGAAGAAATCAAAATCATCAGAGAACGATTAGAGACAATTCGTACTAATCTTTGGAAAATTGATCTGAATGAGGCGACTAGTTAACGCACAGAATCAGTAGACCGTTCGTTGAACCTATCTCACTAAAAAGTTTCAGTCGATTTTAGTGGGATAGGTTCTCCTTCAGCTCATCAAGGATCAATCCTTCAAGCGGGAACGAATGCTCATCTTCTTTGGCCACATCATGAGAGCATCTCTCAAGCTCTTCTTCTTCTTCACGCTGAGAAAAACTATCCACGGCCGCATCTGCATCTTGACAAGAGCTCAGCATCACGATCGGAGTTAAATACGAAAACCATGATAAATTTTGCATAAATCCCACTCTGCCAGTGTGAAGAAATATTTTCAACAAGTTTGACTGTCCCCCAAGCTAGATCAATTAACATTAAAAATTTATTTTTTATATTGTTTTATTAACATTTATAATCAATTTCAAATCATTATAACGCAATGTTTTAAAAATTATTTCAGAAATATAGTACAAACAAATCCCTAAACTGTTATGTAGAATAAAAACACAAAGAAGGTGAATAGGGTAGTCTGTATGGACTATTCTTTATCACCTGCAGGAAATGACATGAACAATAATGAAGCCCTACTCAAGAGGATTTCGGAATTAGAGTCGTTGAATGATCAGCTCATGGCTGAATTGAAATATCTAGACCAATTGATGCGGCAGATTGGTTTTGAAAATGGGTTGAAAACCCTTAAGTTCGCTGCTTTAGAGATCCTAGAGCATGATAAGCCCCAAGAAGAAAACTTAGGTTAAGAGCAGAGTTAAGTCGTCTATAGTCCAGCTCCCTGCTTCCTCAGAAGAACCATCGAGGAGCTGCTGGGCCAAATGTGTTTTTTTCTCTTTGATTTTTAGCATTTTCTCTTCGACGCTATAAGCAGTGATATACCGCTTGGCGATCACAGTTTCTTTTCTGCCGATGCGGTGCGCACGGTTGATAGCCTGTCTCTCCACAGCATCATTCCACCAAGGGTCTAAGAGAAAAACATAGTCCGCAGCAGTGAGGTTCAAGCCAACGCCTCCAGCTTTTAAACTAACGAGGAAGATGTTCACATCGGGGTCTTCTTGGAACTTGGCGACAATGGCCTCCCGATCTTTTGTCGAACCATCGAGATAGACAGCATTCCACTCTCTGCTTTTAATTTCATTTTCTACCAGATGGAGCATCTGGGTAAACTGGCTATAGACGAGCACTTTTTGCCTTTCTTCCACAATGCATTCTAAATCTTCCATCAATCTCGCACACTTCCCACTGTTTTGCATCGAGTGGGTAGAATGTTCCCCATCGACCAAGGTCGGATGGCAGCAGATCTGCCTAAGCCGCAAAATAGCCTCTAAGATCTCCATCCGGTGAGAAGAGGACCCATCTAAGCGGATCTTCTGCAAAAGCCCATGCTGCTGTTTTTGCAAAAAGCTTTCATACAGTGCGCGTTGCTCTTGGGGCATTTCCACCCATACGGTCTGTTCAACAATTTCAGGCAATTGTAAAGCCACGGAGCTCTTGGTGCGGCGGAGGATAAAGGGACGGATTTTTTTGCGGATCCGTTCCATGTATCTATTGTCAGATTCACCAGCACTCACTTGGGCGCGGAACCCTTCCTTCTCCCCTAGCAATGCCGGTTGCAAGAAACGGAACAACGACCACAGGTCTTCCCAACGGTTTTCCACAGGAGTTCCGCTGATGGCAAGTTTCCATTCAGCAGCCAAGGAATATGCCGCTTGAGCAATTTGACTTTGTGGGTTTTTGATAACTTGTGCCTCATCGAGGATTACAGCAGTGTAATGTTGAGCTGCAAGCAAGTCCTGATCAATACGCAACAATGCATAAGACGTCAAAATCCATGTATTTGACGCTATGGAATTAAAGTCTGTCGCCCGGTCAGGGCCAGTATGGACATAGATTTGCGCAGAAGGGACAAAACGCTCGATCTCCTTGCGCCAATTAAAGATTAGCGACGTCGGAGCGACGATCAAGATCGGTCTCGTAAGAGGTAATTGCGAGAGAAACGCAAGGACCTGCACTGTTTTACCAAGCCCCATCTCATCAGCTAACAGGCCATGGAACCCGTTTGCTGCAAGAAACTGCATCCAGTCGACCCCTTCCTGTTGATACGGGTGAAGGGTCCCTTGAAAGTTGTTGTCCAAGATGCAGACATCTGGCTTGCTCGCCTGTTGCAGCTTATTGAGAAACGACCGAGTGTCCTCATCAATAGAGATGGCTTTTGCTGAGAATTGTTCTAATACACCCGCGTGCGCCTTATGGACCTTGATCCCATCCGAAACGATCTCTTCCATCGCCAACGATTGGATGATTTCTTGATTGGAAGAAGGATCGAAAAGCCCCACATGGTTCTCACCTAGATCGATAAACCGTTCACGGCGATTAAAAGCTCCGACCACATCTTTGAGATCAGCTTCATGCTCATCATAAGAATATGAGCCTTTCACAATGAGATGCGAGCCGGTGCTCCCAATCTGCAACTGTTCTTGGGTCTGCTTTAAAACACGCCTTCCCTTGCAATCATAGACAATCCATCCAATCTCAAGGAGAAACGTTAAGCTTTTAGCCACCTTGTCCATAGGGCAATAATAATGCGACCCATCGACGATCTTCTTGGTAAAGTCCGTCTCTAAAAGATCTTTTTCCCAGGCTCTTTCTTGGGTAAGGTCGCGCCATGAAGCAGATTGGAGCTCATGGACTGCAATTGAACCTCTAGATCCATAATCCATCCAGAGATCGGCAAATGCCCCTGTTCGATCTTTTAACTTCAAAACTGGCCATACAGAAATTGTCTCTTTAACACTTTCTTGCCTCTTTCCCCATACGACCTTTGGAGCTCTGGGAAGATCATCATCCTCGAACAAATCGAGGAACTGTTCTTTCTTTTTACCTTCTAGCATTACAGGGCCAGGATAAGCAAAAGAGAGCCACTTCGCATCGATATCCTGATGGAGCATGTGACAGATCCCACGCCGGATAGCCCAGACAGTCTCGCCGGGAAAGAACCAGCTGCACTCACTAAAGGGAGCGTGCTGCTCAGCGCATTGCAGCTGCGCTTCCACACACAGCTTGCCCTCAACAGTATCATGGGCAAAAAACACGAGCTTCCACGGACTAAAAGGATCAAAGAGAAGTTTTTGGCCGCGCCAAAAAAGGTTCTTGGTCTGCGCGACCAACTGAAGGGCCTGCTTGGCTTTTTTCCCAGAAATGCGGATACGCTGAAAAGAAACAGTGGATGCTTGAGAGCTAAGAGGGTTGATCCCTAAGGATACAAGATGTTCTGTGATTAAGAATTCCGCAGCTTCTCGGCCTTGAGGACCGGCGCTTTTGAGCAGTGCATCTCGGTACAACTGCCGCTTAGGGCCTGTAATGTCTTGCTCTTCGATGTGAATGACAAGGTAAGGCTGATCGCGATATACTTCTTGGTCTAAAGAGAACTTAAGAAGCATTGTCTTTAGCGAGGGCGTCTCTGATCAAATGCCATTTGCGGAAAGGTTTCGGCCTGTCTGTTTTTTGGTAAGGGCGGAGGCGCTTAGACGACATACAAGCTTCACAGCAGCAACCTTGGAGCTTATCTGCACATTCCGAACAGCATAAGAAGAGCTCGTTGCAGTCCATACTAGAACAATTGTAATAGACATCCGTAGGAGTAGAGCAGTGTCTGCAATGACTGATCAGCTCATTTTCTTCTTCAGGGTCAATCGATACGCTGAGACGATCATCAAATACAAAAAGGCGCCCTTTCCAGCTCTCATTCCCTTCTTCCAGACCGTACTTTATAACGCCACCGTCCAACTGGAACACATTGCGGAATCCTTCCCGCTTCAATACAGCTGAATAGAGCTCGCAACGGATCCCGCCAGTGCAGTACATCATGACCGTTGTTTCTTCAGGGTCATGATCTTTAGCCAGATCTTTTGCGTACTTGGGAAATTCACGAAATTGCTTTTGCTTAGGAAGTTCTGCGCCTTCAAAATGACCGACTTCCCATTCATAGTCGTTGCGGACATCGATGAGCAGTGTTTTTTCATCGCGCTGTTCCAGCTTTTCTTTCCAATCTTTTGGAGAAAGATGCTCCCCTGTCAAAGACATGTCGACAGGTTGGTCAATTGCAACCAGTTGCTTGCGGTATTTTACAATAATTCTTGGGAAAACATGCTCATGGTGATGATGGATTTTAAAGTCGATATCGCGAAAACGAGGATCTTGCTTCAGCCATTCCATGTACTCTTGTCCGTGATGAGAATAAGCACTATCTGAGCGTTGATCCCTTCCTCAGAAATATATAGATGCGTGACTTGATATCACGACTTTCAAAGAACGCATGATGCTTAGCTACTTCTTCAGATGGATTTTCGATCCGGTAAAAATGTAGAACGCGATGACAGAGTAAGGGAATTCACAATCTTGGCACATAGCAAGAGTCCTAAAATCAAAAGGCCATACTATACTCCTTCACTTAAAAACTGACAAGAACGACCAACTTAGGTATAGTATCAAATTTATTTTTTAGTTTAGGAAAATTAAAGTTTTAATATAGCATTTCGCGCTTATGCGAAGATCTATATTAATATATTTAATATTAATCATTCATGTTTACATTTTGCAAAGGTCGCCTATAGCGACCACAGAAGGTGAACCTTCCTCCATTGTCGGTGGCTGTCTTAATGCAATCACTGGAGAAGCCATTTTCCAGGAAAACGACATCGTCATAGCAGGTGTCGAGCCCATCCGCCTCCCTCGTATTTATCTTAGTGGAGCCCGTGAGGGAGAAGGTAAAGGCTGGTTTTACACCTCTGATCTGTTCGCTATTTATTCCGAAAAGACCGGCAGGATCTCAATCCCGGAGAGAAATGGAACCATCTTAAAGTATACAAGGGAAAAAGGATCGAAAGGGCGTTGCCGTGACTTCAAGAAAAAAAAAGGCTATCGCTTCGTTCCAGAAATTACCGAGAACGGCACAGGCTGGACCAACAGCTCTAAAGGCGCTCTTAGCGGCCGCAACAACCAAAAAAACTACAACGTCTTTTTAGATCACGACAAAGAGCAGTTGCATTTCTACCGCGCTGATGGTTCATCGCGGCTCTATAAAAAAGTCAAAGACTCCTACGAACTTTTCGCCTTGCAAAGCGAAAAGCTCCCTAATGGCAACAATGTTATCTATGGATATGACAAATATGGACGTCTCGACTCTATCGAGACAAAAAATCCCGCTAGCACCGTCCGATATGCATTTGCCCATTTTCACTTTTGAGCAAACCATCTGAGTCCCAAAATGTCGACATCGAGACTAGCGATGGAAGGTATTTATCGCTATCGCAGAGAAGGTCCTAAAGACAGTCCGAGTTAGCTACCTCATGGAAGTCTCGGCACCTGAACTCCAAAGCGAGCACATTGAATATCTTCCGCAAGTGACAAATCCCCCTCCGCTTGTCAACAAGCGGATGTTTCCCAATGGAAGAGTCCTCGCCACTGGATTTCCTATCATAAAGGATTGAACATTGGCGTCGGCGATGCTTGGGTTGATATCCCAACAGAGGCTGACCTGCGCTACGAGAGGGTCAAAGCCATCATGGCACCCGTCGGCAAAGATGGGGCCTTACATCTCGCAATGCGGATGTTCTACTACCCAGAGTCATTTTTTTCTCAGGTCTTCGATCTTTACGGCAATCTCACTGTATATCATTACACCGCACAGCAACGTCTCAGCAAAATAGAGCGTTTCGACAACCACAGTGGCACTCGAACTTTACCTGCACATGAAACTCTTGCCTGGGGACCTCAAGGAAGCCCTGCGAAGCTTTCTCTGTAAATCGCTCCTCAATCCCCAAGGATTAGGAATACGCCCTTATCGTTATGCTTACGACGCTTTTGGAAAAGTGATCGAAGAAGATGTCTATGGCAATTTGAGCGGACAATGCAAGCAGCCTTTGATCATCGATGGCAATCACCATCCCAGCGAAAACGGCATTGAAAAATATGTTGTTGTTAGATCTTACACACAAGATGACCGGCATCTATTGCTCTCAGAGCACTAAATCTTCTTGAATGGCCTTGATGTGCTTTTTCAATACATTCCCCGACACAGATCTTCAGTAGAGTTTCATTGTGAGAATGGAAGGATTGTTCAACGCCATTTCTATTACTACAACCAAGACCTCATCTTAAATGCCGAAGTGCTTGATGATGGAGCAACAACAAAACGATGCATCCTCACAAGTGTCACGCAAAGGACCAAACGGGTCTTAAAGCTGCGCGGTGTTGAGCATTTGTATGGCATACCCGAAGTAATCGAAGAGAGTTACATTGATCTTGCCACCGGCAAAGAGTAGAGTCTTGAAAAACAGCCATTGACTACACGACCGGTGGCAAAATATCTCGTAAGGACATCTACGATGCCTTAGGGCAATTCCGTTACAGCCTAGAATTCCACTACGATGGCAGTGGGAACCTTATCAAAGAAACCAATCCCATCGGCCAAGCTTCCACCTATGAGTATGACGCAAATCTCAACCGGGTCCGCTACACCGAGCCAGACAACCGCTGCTCCCACTTCTACACTTACGACTTCGTCAATCGTTTAATTGAAGAAAAAATTCAGACACATGATGGCTCAGAACATACCGTCCGCTGCGAATACGATTTTACTGACAACAAGATTGCCGAGCACGACACCTTCGGCAACACAACACGCCACACATATAATGGTTATGGCAGCCCTCTCACCACAACACTTTCAGAAGTTCAAGATGAAGATGGGACATCATATCACCCTTCCATACTACGAGAAGTCGATTGCGAAGGGCATGTCATCAAAGAAACAGGGCCAAAAGGGACCACAAAAGAGATCACTTACAACGCTAGAGGGAAGCCATCGCAGTCCGGCATCCCGACGGCACCTTCGAAACATTCACCTATAATTTAGATGGCCAGCTTCGCTCTTCGACCAACGCTGAAGGGACTACCACATCATTTACATATGATGTCTTTGGCAGAGAAACATCCACTACCATTACCGCAGTATCCGGTGAGGTCCTGCAAAAGAGCAGCAAAGAATACACCACGTTCCACCTCATTCGCGACATCGATCCCAATGGCAATATTACCGAATACTTCTACGACGGCGCAGGCCGTCTAGAGGCCGAAGAATTCATCACGGAGACAAAACAGAACGCACAGAAGAATATGCCTACGACGCATTAGGAAGGCTTTTCTCTACGCGCAAGGGTGATGAAGTACAGGTTGTTGATAGAGATCTCCTCGGACGGACCATCGAAGAAAGAGTAGAGAACAACGCAGGAGATGTGCTGCATAAGACATGCACAAGCTACAACGCAGCTGGAGACGTTGAGCTCGTACGCCTCTGGATCGATGACAAAGAATCACAAGAGTATTTCTTTTACGATGGGTTCCATCGCCTTATCCAACATCTCGATCCTCTTGGGAACAAGACACAATACTTCTATGACGAAAATGCCCTGGACGATGCCGGAAGGCGCATTCTGCAAAAAACAACGATCGATCCCATCGGCGTGCAGACTATCGAAACCTTCGATGTTCTCGGCAGATTAACCCACATCATCAAACGCGCCCCCTTCGAGACGACACTTGCCGAACAGAGCTTATTCTACGATCGCGGCGGTAACCTCGCGCGTCATATACACTCCGTGATCGCCAGCGGAACTACCTTAAGACAAAGGGCCATCCATCTCTATTACGACAATATGGAACGCCTGGTCCACTGCATCGATGGCTATGGTTCCACATCGCCTAGAAGCACAGAACACTCCTACACATCCACAGGCCAACTCGAGACCACCACCAAGCCCGATGGGATCGTCATCACGCGATCGTACGATCCTTTAGGCCGCCTCACCGATATCCAAACTTCAGACGGCAGCTGCCGTTACACCTTTGCGTATGACGGCACGGGTACGTTGTTGCAGGCAACAGATACCAATACCCAGCAAACATTTACCCGCACAGTCGACGGCAGAGGACGCCTACAAGAAGAGATCCTCCCCTCAGGACTCATCATCAACCGTGAATATGACGCGCAAGGCAACCGCACAACACTCACACTCCCTGACAACTCCTTCGTGAGCTACAGCTTTGATGGATGCAACATCGCTTCCATCCAAAGGCACGCCCCCTCAGGCGCTTTAGCCTATGCGCATCACTTCAGAGACTATGATCTCTCAGGCAACCTTCTCGCAGAAGAGCCGATCGGCAACCACACAGCGATCACCTACCACTACGATCCACTAGGCCGTAGGTCTTCTGTTCACTCCAGCTGGCACAAACAGACCATTACCGACTATGATCAGAGAGGACTTGTCAAATCCGTCGATTGGCAAAATCCCTTAGGCGCTTACACAGAATCTTTCGATTATGACGAGCTCCACCAGCTCACCGCAGAAAATAGCCTCATCTCCCATCACTATCGCTATGACTCCCAAGGCAATCGCCTTGTCAAAGACCACGCAGCCATGCGCATCGATGACAACAACCAACTCCTCTTCGATGCTGAGACGCATACATAATTCCATGACAATGGCAACATCGAGAGTGCCGAGACTAGCGGCAGTAAAATACGCTATACCTATGATGCATTTGATCGCCTCATCACCATCTCTTCCTCAGATCAGATCATCCGCTATACCTATGACGGAATCCATCGCCGCATCAGTAAAACCGTAGAGTCCACCAGCTGGTCTGGTCCCAAAGCAGAAACCACTTTCTACCTTTACGACAACTATTTCGAGATCGACTCGGCCAACTCTTCTGGCGTCATCCAAAACTTAAGGATCCTAGGGCGTACCCCAAAAGCAGAGACCGGCGCTGCCATAGCTCTTGAGATCCATGGCAAAGCCTATATCCCCCTGCACGACATCCGTGGCAGCGTAATCGCCCTCGCCAATCCAACAAATGGAACCATTGAAGAGAGCTATCGCTACACATCCTTTGGCGAAGAAGAAGTCTATGATGCTTCGAATACAAGGATAAAGACATCGCGCATTGGGAACCCTTGGAGATTTGCCTCCAAACGCATGGATGAAGAGACGAAGTTTATCTGTTTTGGCAGACGTTATTACATCCCCAAGCTTGGCCGTTGGATGACACCGGACCCAGAAGGGTACACAGATGGGCCGAACTTGTATTCCTTCCTGCTGAACAATCCCCTTGCTTGCTTTGATCTGTATGGGTTGACAGCTCTTGCTGATCGGAATGATCCCAATCTCATCGATCATGTAGCAAGAGGAATTAGAAGTGGCTTCGATGCAGTTTGTTCTGCTGCTGGGCAAGTGGGATCTGCTGTTGTGTCTTTTGCAGAGCAAGCTGGACCCGAAATCAAACATTATGGCCGAGAAGCTCTTCATTATACCGGCGAAGGCATCTATCAATTCAGTCATCACCTTCTTCCACCTATACCTTTCGTTAAGAAAGGGTGCGAAAATTTTGGAAGATTGCTTTCTAAAAAAGATCACGGCGAGCATGATTCCCAGTCGTTTACAGTAGGTGATTACATACCTGGATCAGGCATAGGATTTTCAACTGGAAATGGGATGAATACTTCTCTTCCGCAAGCAAAAAGAGTGAATCGAACATTATCTCAAGACAATAACAATGTGCGAATTGATGGGTTTTACAGTAAGACACATGGATTTCTCACAGATGTTTTATTTTGCATGTTAGGTAAAGCTGGGATCGATTGGGGAGATGGTAAAAAACTCGCCGAGCATTGGATTAATATGCTTGACTCAGGAATAAAACTGATCGTTCATTTTTCGCATAGCCAAGACGGTATAAAAGCAAATTTGGCTAGGCGCTACTTGACACCAGAACAACTTAAATGCCTCGAAATTATAACGTTTGGTTCCCCGGTTAATATCCATGATGTGAGATTAGCTGATTTTGAAAATTACTCTTCGGAAAAAGATATTATACCCATGCTATCACCTTACTATTTTTTCGGTGGTTATACCATCCTTCCGAGTAATCAAAAAATATTCGATCACTCTATGAGCGGCCCGACTTATTCAGAAAAAGCAAGCCAATTAATACAGGATAAATTGAGGCAACAATGAAAAAAAATCTCACTCTAAAAATACTACAGAACAACTTTTTTATCCTCATGTTTCTATTTATACCTAATAAAGGACATCCGGAAAAAATAACAAAGACTGCGGATACAGCTATAAAAGCTTTTGCAAAAGAAATGAAAAAAGAACATGGCTGGGTCTTATCCGGTTCAGGAGGGTCTTTCTGCAATCCTGATGAATACATTATTAATCTTTGTTTTTACACTAACGATCGCGCCAAATTACCTCAGGGCAGAAAAGCAATCATTGAAACCTCTGATAAATTGATTGAATTTATAAATAAAAATGAAAAATACAAAAAGATTTTTAAGGACAAAATTTTTTCTAAAAACAATTTAAAAATAACATTGGATTTTAAACACAACAATTCAAAACAAGAAGAATATGAATATCTTCAAGGCATTACTCTTAGAAAAGATAAGGTGCTATATTTTTATCTAATTAATGAAAAAGTAGTTTTAAAAGACGAAGAAATTGAAACATATGAACAAGCACGTGAGATCGTAGTGCAAGAAAAATGTGATCAAGAAAACGTAAAAAAACACGATCAATAGGCAAGGATTTTGAATCATTATGCAAACCAAGGAACTGATATGACTCTAATTCGTAACGTGATGCTAGCGCTCATCGTTTTACTTAATCCAATGTACCTTTGTTCAGATGACAAAAAATCCAGTTCTCAGGAAATAAATAGTCCTGACTTTCGAATCATTTTAAACAAAGACAACACAAATAAAGAAGAGCTTATTGCTTGCATTCCTGAATCATTTGTTATCGCACTACATTGCGAGGATGAAAGCATAGATATTGAATTCTTGCCAAAAAATGAGCACTTTTATAATTGGAGCGAAACCATTTCGATCAGCATTTTTGATTCTGAATCAAGAGAAGACCCTTATGACGAAAATGTTAGAAAAAGGCTCACCTCTGCTTTTCTGGAAAACAGTCATACAAAAGAAGAAATTTTTGAATCATCTTGTCGAGCTTACACTGAAAATGGAAAAGATATAATGACTTTATTTTCAGATATGCAAGCAACACATATTGGTGCAAAATTAGATGATCCAAAAAGAAGAATTCAGGGAAAAAATGAACTTTTCATGCTTAAAGTAATTCAAGCATCTAATAAAATAATGTTCATTCGTTATGCCATTAGATACAATGATTCTAGCGATATTAACAAAAAAGAAAAATTAACTAAAAAGATGCACCAATTTCTAGACACTTGTCTTATCAAAACAACCAACCTCAACAACAACAACGTCATTGCTTCCTAAGGCATTTTCTAAATTTTTTCATCCGATATAGGGACTCCATGAAAAGAAAAACACTTGAAACTATCGCAGTTAATTTATTTTATATTTCTGTTCTTTGTCTACTTACACAGTGTCATCATACCAACCCACAAATTCAAACGTCAGAAAGCGCTATACAATCCTACGGTGAAATAATTAGAAAAGAACAGGGATGGACATTAGCCGGCACTGGGGGATCATTTTATGATCCAAATAATATCGTACTATCAATGCACTTCGATGCCAGAGGTGTTTTCTCTTTGCCGATAGCAAGAAAACGCTTGATCAACACTGCCGAGGAGTTTTTGCAACACCTTAAAAATAACAAATCCTATGAATTGATTTTTAAAGGTTCAGAAATTTCTGTGAAAAATATCCATATCACCATCGCTTTCTTGAATGAGCATGAAAAATTAGCTGATGATGGCCATGTGGCTTGTGTTGTGCTAAAAGATGGCAAAATAATATATGGTTTTGTGTCAAAAGAAAGCCCAGGGCTTAAATGGCGAAAAGAAGAAATCGAAAGTTATGAACAAGCCCGAGCCATCGTGTCCGAAGATAAATTGCCCTCAACCGTCTTTATAGGAAGCAGATTATTTGCTCCAAAGATTGAACCGAACTTCGAACGAACATGTCAAATAATGATATTTGACGCGCTCGCTGCTGAAAATTAAAATATTTAATTTATTTCAAGACTCAAGAGCTTTGGACTCAACC
>JBGAFY010000221.1:0-2623 GCA_044226975.1 Rhabdochlamydiaceae bacterium | reverse complement strand
GTTCCTTCTATTGCTCTTTCTTCCATGCTCCAAGGAGCTCTGAAAGCGCGAGGGACATTTATCACGCAGCCTCCCCAAACAGACAAAAGTTTCAATGTCGTTTCTACAATGAATTTTTCTTTGTTGGGCAATGCCCATCTGGAAGGAAAAGCCAATTTGTCTTGGAATTTTGGAGATCCCATTATATTTGAGAAAGTTGAAGCAAGACTACTTGACCCTTCCCACCATCAAGATGTCTGCCATTTCAAAGCTGAACAGTGCCAATATGATTGGAATCTTAAGCAATTTGCGACACAAGGAGCCCATCTTGCTCTATTTCCTTATTGTGTGAAGTTTTGCTCCCAAAGCAAAAATGCACCGCAATGGATCAAAGCGATAAAATTAGAACAACCTCTTAGTGTCCGCTGTTCTGCAACGATGGCAGAAAATGCCCAGACATTTGAAGGAAAAGTTTCTGAAACACAAGCAAGCTATTTGGGATATCCGTTACGACTGCGCGATATAAAAATGCGCGTATCTGGTAATCGAATTGAGACTGTAGGAGTGTTCGTTCTGGAACAAGAGAAGCTGTTGTTCAGAGCTGTCTATAATCCA
Organism: Rhabdochlamydiaceae bacterium; assembly: GCA_044226975.1. Lineage (GTDB taxonomy): Bacteria > Chlamydiota > Chlamydiia > Chlamydiales > Rhabdochlamydiaceae > JBGAFT01. The sequence continues at coordinate 2,029 of JBGAFY010000221.1, read as the reverse complement.
TCATCAGATAATATCCTTATAGCCAAGCTCTCTGACGCTCCTGATGCCGAAGGTCTCCACATTTCCTTCCAAAAATCAGTCAATGGATCGATGGCCCTAAATAAGATCGAAGGACAAATTGCTGGTGCACATCTCAATTTCCAATGTGAAAAGCTAAAGGAAGGGAGTTCGATCCTTAAAGGGGGGATCAGTGCAGATATCCGACAAATTCTTCCCTTTTTGCCTCCGGAACTAAAGAATAGAGTGCTTCCCATGAAGTTAGGGGCTGGGTATTCATTCATAGGAAAAATTGCTCTCCCTGATGAGGGCAGGCCATTTTCAGTATCAGGAGAGTTAAAAGGTGATAATTTCGAGATCTTAGGGAACCGCTACGATCACTTTGCAGCAAATGTTCAAGGAAATGCGAAAGAAATTGTTGTGCAGGATCTTCAATGTTCTGATAGAGCACTTGAACTTGAAGTGAAAAAAATCCATTTTCTGAAAAATAAAGAAGAATGGATATGCCAGGTCCCTCTCATTCAAATGAAAGATTTTAAACCTAGCGTCATCCGGTCAGTGCAGGGGAATGAGAAACCAGCAAAACCCTTTGCTATTACCCATTTGACTTTGAAAAATGTGCTCGGCCGTGCTGGAGACTTAAAGAGTTTTATAGGTGAGGGAATGCTCCGTTTCTCGAATGCGATGAAACGAGATTTGGGGGTTTTTGATCTCCCTTTAAGTATGCTTAAAGATGTGGGATTAGAACCTTCTATCTTGAACCCTTATTCTGGCGAGGTCTCAATCATTCTCCAAAAAGGGAAACTGCATTTCACAGAACTTTCCCAATGTTTTAGTGAAGGGAGACGATCGGAGTTTTATTTAGCAGAAAATCCTTCCTTCATTACCCTTGATGGTAAGGTGAACATCAATCTACGGATCAAACAGAACTCAGTCTTGAAGATCGTAGAGCCGTTCACACTTTCTGTCACAGGCACGTTAGATAAGTTGCAATACTCATTAAAATGATGCTCCTCGATCTCTTTTTCCCTGCAATATGCCTCCACTGCAAGGGGCCATTATCCAAGATTGATTCACTTCTATGCTTAGAGTGTTCGCGATTGCTAGAACTCTTAGGCCCCTCAGAACATTGTTGTTGGTGTTTCCAATCTCTTCAGGAACACTCCGCATGTTCTTTTAAAGATGCGCCTATAGAGCGTTTTGGTGCAGCCTTATCATATTCCGGTCCTGCAATGGACTTGATGCGTGAGATGAAATACCATGGACGGCCGCTGCTTGCCAAGTCGCTGGCCTCATTTATGGTCATGCAGTTTCAGCGATTAGATTGGCCTATGCCTGATCTGATTGTCCCTGTACCTCAATCTTTTGTTAGAAAATTGCTGCGAGGGTATTCGACAAGTGCGATGCTCGCATACGAAGTGGCGCATATGCTAGATGTCCCTTGCAAAGAGCTTCTTAAGCGCAGATCGGGAGATTTTCCTCAAGCTCGCCTAGGAAAAGAACAGAGAAGAGCTTTACAAGCGGATGCTTTTAATTGGAAGAAACGGGAAATGATCGATGGGAAGACGATCCTCTTGATCGATGATGTCGCGACGACGGGTAGCACGATCATCGCAGCTGCTTCCGTCCTTGCTGAAGGCTTCCCTGCCGCTATCTATGCATTGACCTGCTGTTTATGAATAAAAAATGATTAGTCTTTAGAGGTTTGATTAATTCCAACAATATATGTGTTTATCTCTTCAATTGCCTCTGAAAGATTTTTTGGCAAATCGAAATCCTCTCCAATATCTCCAAGTCCATTTAGATGTGCTGTCCATAATTTTTGTATGAACTTTAGTGAGGTTTCATCAAACTTAATCAGATGAAATGAGGTTTCGCGATTAGAAAAAGTGTTTGCAATCGCTTTTTTTAGCTCGTTTTCGTTGATCATTTCCTTGTTGCGAATAATGAGGATGAGATCATGATAATCCTTCATTCGAGTGTTGATTGCTCCTTTCGAAAGGATTGTTTCTAATTTTTCAGAGAAAATCGT
>JBGAFY010000220.1:0-4046 GCA_044226975.1 Rhabdochlamydiaceae bacterium | reverse complement strand
ATATAATAAGAAACAGAAATTTGCTACTTAGAGACTGTTAACGGATTCAGGATTCGTCGCTTTTTTGAGAATTTTTGGCGAATTTTCTTTTGGTTTGTTGGGGGTAATATACGAAAGTTGATATAACCCCCAACAAACCAAAAGAAAATTAGCTCAAAAAGTCCAAAAAATCGACAGAATCTGAATCCGTTAACAGTCTCTTACAACCTTTAGGGCAATGCAATGTCACAAGTTGAGAAGATTATTCACCAAGATCTTATCGATGCCGAAAAGTGTGCTTATGAGCCAAGTGGATTGATACTAGGTAAGATCGTGAGAGAAGAAGAGAGTGGCGAATATGGGGCATTTGAGTTCGAAATGAACCATCTGCGCATCAAGTTCAGAGTGGCAAAGATCACTCCGACAAAAATTGGACAGTTTGTCACAATATGGAAGAGGAGTGAAAGCGGGCCGATTGCGCCCTATGATATGACCGATCCTTTTGATCTATTTGTTGTGGGCGTACGCAATTCTGAGCGTTTTGGACAGTTTGTTTTTCCAAATGCTTTATTAGTAGAAAGAGGGATTCTGTCCAAGAAAGGACAAGGCGGGAAACGGGCAATGAGAGTCTATCCGCCTTGGGATAAAACAGACAACCGACAAGCCATGAAAACTCAACTATGGCAGTTGCCATATTTTTTTGAGATCGATCTCCACAAACGTATCGATGTCTCTCTAGTTCAAAGGCTATTCCGCAAGTAAATCCGTGAATCGTGATATTATTTCTTTTGAAATTCCAATTAGGAGAAAGGTATTCGATGTAAATGCAGTGAGCCATCATCAAGAAACATGACCCTGTTTTGGATGCTTAAAAGAGGTTTAAGCAACCAATTTCCCTCAAAATAGATCTTGATAGCTCCTAAACATGAGAAACATCTGTAATTTAAAGGCATTTTTTATTATAAGCTTTAGTATACGAAATATGGAGATTATTTTGGCTAAGTCAAGAGGTACAGTTAAATTTTTCAATGCACAAAAAGGTTTTGGTTTCATTGCTCCTGATAACGGTGGCAAGGACCTCTTTGTTCATGCTAACAACATTCAGGGCAACGCTGAATCAATGCGCGAAGGGCAAAGTGGAATATGTAGAAGGTCAAGGTCGCAAAGGTCCTGAAGCTACAGACGTCACAATTATCTAAAATGTGTGTTGAATCTGGATAGATATTAGAAGTGCGGTGACTTGTCACCGCTTTTTTTTTGCATCGAAATTGAAGGTTAGTACTTATGAGCACAAAAGACAGTAACGGAAACCCTCTCGTTGAAGGAGACTCTGTTCAAGTTATTAAAGATTTGAAAGTGAAAGGATCTTCTACAACTTTGAAAAGAGGCACAAAATTCAAGAACATTCATTTGACGAGTAATGAAGAAGAAGTGGAATGCCGTGATGGTAAAACTACTTTAGTTCTTAAAACCTGTTTTCTGAAAAAAAATCCTGATTTTGAGCCAATTCTTAATGTTATAGAGCAGCTTGAAACACGCTACCTCACCATCTACATCGACAAAATTAGTATCCTAAGAAATTCTCTAGATAATCAGGATGTTGAACGGAGGAATGTTTAAACCCGATATTTGCATAAAAAAGATTGAGACCATTTATTCTTTTTCCTGTAACGAGAAGGATATTTGAAGCATCTTGATCTTTATCTAAAATAGAAAAAACAAGCTGTTTCCCTATACCTCGTCCTTGGTATTCTGGTAAGACTGCCATTTCAGCGAGATAGTAGCTTTCTTCACTCCATTTCTCAAAAATGGCAAAACCTACCATTCTAGTATTGTCGAAGGCAGCATTGATGAGTTGTTTCTTTTCAATACGAGGCAAGAATTTCTTATTAAAATAATCTGTAAGTTGCTCGGTATTCGCACGGCTTTGAGGTAAGAAAGCAGATAGAAATACATCCAAAATTTGGTTTGATTGGATAGGGCTTGTCGATAGAAGCCAATTAAAGACGATAATGTTGGCCATTTTCTAAAGAATTAGAAAGAATATGCCAAGTTAATATCCACTCCGCCGAAATTATAACTGTTGCCGGGAAGATCAAGAAGCATTATTCCGCTAGATGTTTTGGCAGTAGTATGTCCATCTCTCCAATATTCGTAGTGCGGATTGACGATGAGCGAAAAACGCTTATTCTGCGTTAAAGTAACCGTGAGCGGCATTTCTACATAAAGTTGGCCAACTGAGTAGTAATGTTCCAGCGCGCACCTTTTAAAGGGACAATAGTGACAGTGGGATACACTTTGGGGCATCAAGCAAAGCCCAAACCAATAGCAAAACAGTCATTGACCTTGTATCCAGATGCCACTCCCACCGGGATATAAAATTCATTGTACCTGAACTTAATGGAAGATCCTTCTTTCGGATCAAACTTCTGTCCATAGTGTCACGTAAATCCTGAATAAAGCGTTAAGAGATATTTAGCGTCACAAAAAGCAAATGTATAGCCAAGCCTTTCATGAGCGTCGATGTATAACAGAGAACGTTTACCGGCATGACCGTGTAAGGTTCCTTGACGCCAGGCTAATTTTGCTGCTCCGTAGAAGGAATTCATCGGGATATACTCATACATTCCCTGAGCTCCTCCCAAACTTCCGTGGAAGGTATTGTGCCCATGTGGTTGGATACTTGACCAAGTATAATTACCACCGATCTGCAATCGAGAATTTTTGATGCACAAAGATGAACATCTATTCGGCTGTTGGTTGTCAGTTGCAGGAACCTCGTCAGATCCAAATATTGCAGATTGACAGGCGAGGAAAAGTAACCCTTGAATTGCGATCAGTTTTTTCATTATTTTTTGCGCTTAAAAATTTAACTAGAATCCATTTAGTGTCCTAAGTTAGTCTTTATACAAAATTTTTTAATTCAGTCCAGACCTTAGATATTTTAAATGAGAATGTTTTTATGAAAAGATTGACCATGCAGCTCGCCTGTCTTTTCTCTTCAATCGTTGTGTATGCAGATTCTGATGCTTTTTCTCTTACTCGAATTGAAGGGTTCTATAACGAATTTGTTAAGGAAGAAAAACAAAACCTCTGCTCTGCTGGCATAAGCTCTAGCTGTCCTTCTGATTCTGACAATGCTGGCCCGATTCCTCCAGCACCTGTGAACGGTTTCTTTCCGATTGTCATTTCCAATGGAACAGGAATTCCTGACAATCAAGTCTATTTCTTAGGTCTCCCCAACGCTAACACCCAGTTCTTCACCCTTTCAGGTGCGTTCCCAGGTGCAATGACAACCGTGCCTGTTACTACTAGCACATTTTCAGCATCTAGCCAATTTTCTTATCCTCTATCAGCTCTTCCACAATCGACTACTGGTCCTCATGACTATTTAATTTACGTCCCTTTTGGAAGTAGCGATAGAATGTATTTTTCCATTGGCAATCCCTTGTATTTTATTTCAAATAACGGTTCCGCAAGCATTTCTATAGGGAACAATTTTTTCGATCCGAATTACAATGTTCTATACGATTTTGCAGAAGTGACGTATCTTTCCGCGGTTCCTCCTTCTCCAGGAGACATAGATTGGACAGTAACTATAGACACTACACAAGTTGACAGCTTAGCACTTCCAATCAAATTGGGTTTTTACACTTTTGATCCCTCGCAGCCAAGCGTTGTAACTCCATTTATCGGGGGATTAGGCACTCCTGCGACAAATCCTGTCGGTTTTGATATTGCAAGAGACACCCTGGTCAACAATATCGTCACTGGAATGACGTCGTCTTCTGCAGCCAACACCTGGGCAAATTTGGCACTTCCATTTTATACAGATCCTTATTCGCCCACGACGCCCACAACATACCTTCGTGTCATGGCTCCTAAGCACGGTGGTCCTGTTCCACAACCACAAGCGAACTACCAAATTCCGGAAGTTCCCAGTGGATATCTGACAAACAATGGAAATGGCGTTAATTATTTAAGCACGATATTTACATTTTATTCAGGAGCTACGTCATTATTTATAAAAACAGATGCTGGAGGGGGAACAGGAGAGGTCTATAAAG
>JBGAFY010000219.1:0-2653 GCA_044226975.1 Rhabdochlamydiaceae bacterium | reverse complement strand
TTTCTGTCATGGAAGCCCTGCTTACTAGTGCGCTGTATTGCTTGGAAAATAAAAGTCAAAAACAATAGTTCTTTTGCAATTAGAGAGGTAGTGTCGTGAGTACCCAAAATATTGATAAACTCGTAGATCTTTTAAGCGAATTAAGCGTGCTCGATATGGCAAAGCTTAAAACAGCTCTCGAAGAGAAGTGGGGCGTTAAAGCTTCCGCTGCTCCTGTAATGATGGCTGCTGCTCCTGCTGCTGGCGGAGCTGCTGCTGCACCTGCAGCGGAATCCACAGAGTTCAGCGTAACTCTCGAGGAAGTTCCACAAGATAAGAAAATTGGCGTTATTAAAATCGTTCGTGAAATTTCAGGTCTCGGCCTCAAAGAAGCGAAAGATGTCGTTGATGGCGCTCCGAAAGTTCTCAAAGAAACTTGTCCAAAAGCTGAAGCTGAAGCGATCTCTAAAAAGATTGCAGAAGCTGGTGGAAAAGTCACTCTCAAAGGACTCTAATCGGTTGCTTATCGCATTTAAGCAGTTGCCCTTAAAGGGCAGCTGCTTATTTGTATTTAAGCTTACGGGAAAAATTCCGTGAGCTTTAAAATTTATATTGTGTATTGACAATTTTTGTTTTATTCGGCATGATCTTTTTGTTTTAAAGCAGATCTTGTCACAATTTTCCAGGTAATTGCAGATAAAATGAGCAAACTTGAGCAGACTTTTACTGTATTTCGTGGAGTCATCTCATGGCTGCTGCGTGCTGATAGCGTTTGCGCCGTTAATACGACATCCTATTCCAAATTAATACTGTACGTTTCGAGTCCATTGCCAAACGCGCTTTTGCTTGGTCCAATTACTTTAACATCCCGTCCTTTTGCGTATACTAAAGGACGTAGCTGTAACGATTTCAAAAATAATGTACATTAGGAGCCATTTCGATGCTAAAACGGGCGCCTCATCGAGTAAGTTTCCGTGAAGAAAAAGAGATCATTGATCTTCCGAACCTAATCGAGGTTCAGATCAAGTCCTATAAGCAGTTCTTGCAGGCAGAGAAATTGCCTCACGAACGTGAAAATGTAGGGTTGCAAGAAGTCTTTAATGAAATTTTTCCTATTAAGTCTTACGATGAAAAGACAATTCTTGAGTATCTCTCCTACAATTTAGGAGTTCCTAAGTACACGCCAGACGAATGTATCCGTCGCGGGATTTCATATAATGTCACATTAAAAGTTAAGTTCAGACTTACAGATGAGACAGGGATCAAAGAAGAAGAAGTGTACATGGGTACAATTCCTGTAATGACCGAGAAAGGTACCTTCATTATCAATGGTGCAGAACGGGTCATCGTATCTCAGTTGCATCGCTCTCCTGGTATTTCATATGAGCAAGAGCGCCATTCGAAAGGCAACATGCTCTATTCCTTCCGCATGATCCCATATCGTGGAAGTTGGTTAGAGGCCTCTTTTGATACCAACGATTTAATTTATATCTATGTCGATAGAAAAAAGCGCCGTAGAAAAATCCTCGCAACCTCTTTTATCCGCACCTTAGGGTATTCTACAGATGCGGATATCATTGAAGAGTTTTTCAACACGATGAAAGTGAAGATTCGTTCTGACAAAGACTTCACTAAGCTTGTAGGAAAAATCCTTGCAGAAGACGTAGTTGAAGAAGAAACAGGTGTTGTTTTTGGAAAAGCATCTGAAAAATTGACGACAGCGATGCTCAAGCGCATGCTTGATGCAGGCGTGTCTGCCGTGCGTATTGCAGAAGATGCAGATGAGACAAGCCCTGTCATTAAGATGCTTGCAAAAGATCCGACCGATTCTTACGAAACTGCCCTAAAAGACTTCTACCGTAAAATCCGTCCTGGCGAACCTGCAACACTTTCTAATGCGCGTTCAGCAATTATGCGCCTCTTCTTCGATCCGAAACGCTATAACCTCGGAAGAGTTGGTCGCTACAAACTGAACCGTAAGCTTGGTCTTGGCACAACGGATGAAGATCTAGCAATCGTTACTTTGAGGAAAGAAGACGTCATCCATGCGCTCAAATATTTGATTCGTCTGAAACGTGGCGATGAAGACGCACTTGTCGATGATATCGATCACCTCGGAAACCGCCGCGTGCGATCTGTAGGTGAGCTGATCCAAAACCAGTGCCGCATCGGTTTGGCACGCATGGAAAAGATCATCAAAGAAAGGATCAACTTATTTGATTTTTCTTCAGATACACTTACTCCAGGTAAAGTAGTCTCTGCGAAAGGTCTCGCTGGTGTCTTAAAAGATTTCTTTGGACGTTCACAGCTTTCGCAATTTATGGACCAAACAAACCCAGTGGCTGAACTGACGCACAAACGCCGTCTTTCTTCTCTTGGGCCAGGCGGCTTGAACCGTGAGCGTGCTGGCTTCGAGGTTCGCGACGTTCACACAAGCCACTATGGCAGGATATGTCCGATTGAGACTCCTGAAGGTCCGAACATCGGTTTGATCACATCGCTTTCAGCATTTGCTAAGATCAACGAATTTGGCTTTATTGAAACCCCATATCGCATTGTTCGCGATGGCGTCGTTACAGACGAGATTGAGTACATGACAGCCGATCAAGAAGAGAATTGTATCATCGCTCAGGCGTCTGCAAAACTCGACGACCTAAACATGTTCGAAGAGCCT
>JBGAFY010000218.1:0-2654 GCA_044226975.1 Rhabdochlamydiaceae bacterium | reverse complement strand
CTGTCGATTTGTTGGACTTTTTGAGCAAATTTTCTTTTGGTTTGTTGGGGGTTATATCAACTTTCGTATATTACCCCCAACAAACCAAAAGAAAATTTGCCAAAAATTCTCAAAAAAGCGACGAATCTTGAATCCGTTAACAGTCTCTTAGTCTGAGATAATCAGAAAATCGATTGTCACAAATCAGTTTTCGCGTTATTAACATATGCCTTGATAACCAAGAAATTATTATGTATATCGCTAAATGGCTTGCTGCACTTGTCGCTATGATTGTTCAGGCAGGGATGCCTGTCGTCTTTTGTTATCATTTGATCTGTGGTAACACGTTTATTAATGTTGCTGCTGAAGACGCTCAAGGAATCGAGCGTATTGCTGATATTCTTTTGGCCCCCACTCAGTATGCATTAGGTGGCCAAGTAGCTAGAAAGGTGGTTCGAGCAGTCGATGGCGAAGAAACATATGAGCTTCATCAACGCTTTGAATACCGTCAACGCTTCCCATTGAAAGTATCTGCAACAATCGCGTCTTTGCCATTTAGTATTGTTCTTGGGTCCACTGTCAAAGCGGTAGCATTCCTGTCGCCGCAAACAAGAGAGCGTCATCGCTCCATCATCCAGTCTCTGAAAGATAAAAAGATCCATCCAAAAAATAGCCTATATCGCAGTTATGGGATCAATATTGGCGACATTTCATCAGCTCCTTTCATCGATCCACCTGAACACCAACGGCGTCCCGGTGATGAAAACACCTTGAAAATCGAAAAAGAGGCCCTCAAAGAGATTGTGAGGATCCTTTACCAATACAACATCACATTTTGGGCAGATTGCGGCACTTGTTTGGGAGCCTACCGTTATGGAGGGATCATTCCCTGGGACTTCGACATTGATCTCGCAATTCTGGAAAAAGATCACGACAATGTCATGAAGATCTTAAATGCAGAGCTAGACCCTGAAAAATATGTTGTTCAGGATTGGTCTGGCCGAACAAGGCCCAAGACGTATTTAAAAGTGTATGTCAAAGAAACAAGGGCGTTAATCGACCTCTACCATTTCCGCATCGATCCCAAAACACAAACAATTTCGTCTATTCTTTCACAAGAAGAGAGCATTTTCCTGCCGGAATCATGGAAAATCCGCGAACGCCGTTATGTTGTCGCTGAGCCGTATGATGTGATCTTCCCGCTCAAAAAAGCGCAATTTGATGATATGGTGTTGCCGGTCCCCAACCAAACAAAACGCTATCTGCAGAACCGCTATGGAGAAAACATTGGCCCTGTGAAGGTCTTTAGCCAATTGACCAATGCATATGAGAAAGATCTCTCTCATCCTTACTGGCAGCAAGCGCATGTGAAATGACATGAAGGCCTATTCTTCTTTGAAATAGAGCGCTGCTGAGTTCATGCAATACCTTTTGCCAGTTGGCTGTGGCCCATCATCAAAAACATGCCCTAAATGCCCGTGGCAGCGACTGCAAAGGACCTCTACTCTGCGATGGAACAGCTTATGGTCATTTTCTGTTGAGACATTTTCAGGGTAGAGTGGTTCCCAAAAACTGGGCCAACCAGTGCCAGAATTGTATTTTGCGTCTGACGAAAATAGGGCAAGGCCACAGCCCGCACAATAGTACGTGCCGTCTTTTTTGTTATCTGCATAGGCATTCTCAAAAGCTCTCTCTGTCCTTTTTTCTCTGAGGACATGATATCTTTCTTCACTGAGTCGTCCGCGCCATTCTTCATCGGACAATTTGAGCTCATTCCCATCGAATTTTTTCTTTTCTGTCATTGTGTTATAGTGGGTTAAGTTTTAGATGATAAAATCGGCCGCAAGATTTTTTCAAGGAACATAGCGTGGAGAACGAGGTGACTTTGTAAAGTCAGTGAGTTCGAACGCGAAGGTCTGTGCAAAAAGATGCGGATGGATTTTATCATATAAATCTTAACCCACTATACTGCCATTTTTCTAAATAATGCATAGATCAGGGTGATCACAAAGAGAATCAGGAAGAGAAAGAACAGAACTTTAGCAACCGAAGCCGCAAATCCTGCAAGCCCCTTAAAACCAAAGATCGACGCGATCATCGCGACGAAGAGAAAAATAAGCGCCCACATCAACATAAAATGTTCCTGGGTTTTGCCGCTAGTTATTTATTTATATCTAAAAGGTGAGCTCGATTGAGTCAAGCCCCTAGCATGCTAGAGTGCATGCTAGGGTGTAATAACTTAGGACTGAGTTGCATTTTCAGAAGAATTTGCTGGCGTAGATTTTTTTTCTATATTATTAGGATCTTGTTTTTGTTCTTCTTTTGCATTGGAAGAACTTGATGTAGGCGGATCTTTTTCATTCTTAGATTCTGAAGGTTTTTTTTCTTCTGTGTTTGTAGTAGATGTCTTTGGAGAGGTTCCTAAAACAGATGTTGTTTGAGGTGGACTGGAAGCAAATAAATGCATAGGATTTAAATAAGACGCCGTTGTCCCAATTGCAGTGACTACCTTTGTATAAGTAGTTTTGGGTACCCCATCATTTTCAACAGTTACTTTGAACCATTCAAAATTCTTGTTCACTTGAGGAAGTAGAGTCATTGTGTTGATAAAGACTTTTAATGTTTTGAGATCGGTGTTCAGAGTTTCGACATGTTTTCTAGATACCTCTCGATCT
>JBGAFY010000217.1:0-2689 GCA_044226975.1 Rhabdochlamydiaceae bacterium | reverse complement strand
TTCTCATATTCCTCCACAGATATACCTCGTTCTATTTGGAACGGGTCTTTTTTGTAAACTTTTTGATTAAAATGGGTACGAGGGAAAGAACTCCCAATAACACCAATGCGAGTTTGATCTTTAAATTAAAAACCTCTCCAAATGTTGGAGTGCCTTGTGTTTCTAATATTTCCCCAAGTCCTCTTCCAGAGAGAGTATAGACAAATGATCCTGGGATTATTCCTACAACTGTTGTCCAAATAAAAGTTTTCAGTGGCACTCGAAACACTGCTGCAGCGATATTTACAGCCCAGAAAGGAAATAAAGGGACAAACCTTAAGAACAGTAAATAACTGACAGCATTCTCTTGGAATCCTTTCTCCATCTTTTTTAAAAACGGCCCTGCTTTGTTCTTTAGAGAATTGCCAATCGCAGTCTTGATAGACAAAAAAAGCAAACAAGCTCCGCAAGTAGCGGAAAACACGACATAGATCGTGCTTAAAGGGAGGGGGAAAAGATAACCGCCAAGCAAAGTTAAAAACACAGCGCCAGGAATGGATAAGGCTGTCATTACGATGTAGGTTAGAATAAATCCTAAAGCCAAAAGCAACGGGTGATCAATGCTAAATGCTTGTAGTTCCTGATTATGTGCCCGAAGAGATTCGAAAGTAAGATAGTGATATGCACCCGAGAGATAGACTGCTGCTATGCCAAAAATGATTAATATTAGGGGGATCCAGCGTTTCATCGGATTTTCCGTAAAATATTGGGGAGAATTGTTTGTGTGAGCCAAAGATCAGCTGCTTTGCGGATCGCTTGATTGTAGGTAGGATAGGGGTGAATGAGCTTAGCGAGTTTGCGCAAAGGGATCCCTGCCAGCATGGCAGTACTAACCTCGCCAAGCATTTCTCCTGCTCTAGGACCAACAATTGTGCAGCCTAAGATTTTGCTGCTCCATTTTTTTGTCACAACTTTGATAAACCCTTCTGTTTTCCCTTCAGTGAGTGCGCGATCGACTGCAGAAAATGGAACATGATAAACTGCAATGGAATGCTTATTTTTAGCTTCTTCTTCCAATAAACCGATGGATGCAACTTCTGGGTCAGTAAATGTCACTCGAGGGATTGGTTGCTTATTATTTAACTTAAAACTGAGAGGCAAAGGCATCAAAAGAGAAGTAAGGATTGTACGCGCTTGATGTTCGGCATGGTGTGTGAAGAAAGGACGTCCTACGATGTCTCCAACAGCCCAAATATGCTTTTGAGTCGTTCTTCCGTAAGAGTTCACTTCGATACCTTGATCTGAGAAAGCAATTCCTGCATTACTTAAGTTGAGTCCAGCAATATTAGGTTTTCTGCCCACAGCTACGAGAAGGCAATCAACGTCGACATTTGCGCCGCTACTTAAGCTAATGTGAAAAGAGGAGTTGGTGTACGTGACCTCATGGATTTTTTCTCCTAGGTAGAACTTCATTCCCTCTTTTTGAAATTGATTGAAGATGACTTCTTGTGCTTCGGGCTCTTCTTTATTTAACAGTTTGTTATGTGAATGAAAAAGAAATACCTGCGTGCCTAGACGAGTAAAAGCTTGGGCAAGCTCACAGCCGATCGGTCCTCCTCCAAGGATTGCAAGGGATTTTGGAACCGATTTAAGATCAAAAATAGTTTCATTGGTCAAGTAAGGAGTTTGTTCAAGACCGGGTATCGTAGGTATAATTGGGGAGGAGCCAGCTGCAATTACAATCTGATCAAAAGAAATTCTCTCTCCATCCACATTCAATGTACGAGCGTCTTCAAAACATGCTGCAGAGTTCCGAGAAGCTATTCCCAATTTTTCCAAAGCCTGGGAATCTTCGTGCATGCGGACCTCTTCGACTATGTCTCTGACTCGTTTAAGCGCTAAATCGGCGTTAAAGGTAATGTTAGGGATCGTGATGCCTAGTTCGGATGCATTGTGAATTGCATGGGCGACGTGTGCAGAGGCAATGAGGGATTTACTAGGAATGCAGCCGAAATTGGTGCAATCTCCTCCAAATGGTCCTTTACTGATGACGAGGACTTTTTTCCCAGCTTTAGCAGCACCGACCGCGATGACAAGGCCAGCAGCTCCAGCACCGATGACAACAAGAGGGAAATGTTCCATACACACTCAAGCTTATACCTTACTCCTACCTGAAAGAAAACCTGTTGTCCAGGCATTTTGAAAGTTAAATCCACCAGTGACCCCATCAATATCCAGGATTTCCCCTGCAAAGAAAAGGCCGGGGCAGATTTTGCTTTGCATTGTCTTGAAATCGACTTCTTTTAAATCGACCCCGCCACACGTCACAAATTCTTCCTTGTGTGTTGTTTTACCTGCCACAGCAAAGGAGTCTCGGTTCAAGAATGTTGTCAATTGTTGCACCGCTTGAGAAGAAATATCGTTTAAACGCTTTTCACCAATATTCCCGCGCTCGAGAAATGCTTTCCATAAATTTTTAGGCAGATAAAAAAGATTTTCCCCTAAGAGAATTTTCTTAGGATACTGAGCCTTTAATTTTAGAATTTTGGCAGTGATCTCTTCTCTAGTTAAATTGGGAAGCCAATTGATGAGCAGTTCAACTCGATATTGCTTTTCATGTAAGAGCCTCGCTCCCCAAGCAGATAACTTGATCGCAGCTGGACCGCTAAAGCCAAAATGCGTGATGAGAAGTGGTCCGGTTTGTTTAAAA
>JBGAFY010000216.1:0-2724 GCA_044226975.1 Rhabdochlamydiaceae bacterium | reverse complement strand
CCCTGTTTTTAATCAGCAAACCATAGATCAACCAACTAGAAACTGACAGAAACCCTAACAAAAATCCAATAATGGAAACGTCTTTTGCAGAATGGGTGAGGAAAATTTTTATTCCTTGGATGTAAAATAGCAGTTGCCCGAGTATTCCCACACATAACATGTATTTTTCGTAATAAGCGAAAAACTTTGTTTTTGAAGGAATTTCAATAGTGTTATTTTCCATAAAAATCCTTAAACAAAAAATATTATTTTTACATCCACATTATACTCTAAAAATTAGATATAAAAAATGTATAAAACAAGCATCTATCTGATAAAATTTTTCGCATCTATAATGTTACTCATCTCCCCTCTCTCAGCTACGTACATTATATTTGATATAGATGAGCTTGAGAAAAAACAAAAAGAGACGCTTTTTAATCTTATCCTAAGATATGAACCGCCTAGAGTATTCTACGAACTAACTCAAGTTGATTTGAAAGAAGAAATTTCAAAAATTGCGCCGAACGTACATTTAGAATGGGTTCCACCTACGGTGTGGCAGCTAGCAGCATTACACGCCTTTTTTCACGACCAAACGATCCACGACGCAATTTTGGATTGTTCAGATCCTTGGTGGGGGGCTCTTAACTACGAAGCATCGCTTCATCAACGCTTAGCCTCTGCTAATAGCATGCAGGAAATCGTACAATGCTTCGATGAACAATCTCTATTGATACCAGGAATTTGCGAGCTTTTCTTCCACCTTAATCAAGCAACAGTTTCTCTTTTTCAGCGCTCCGGTGGATCTTATCAAAAGATGATGCAAATAGCGATCGCAGAGCTTCCACCATTTGAAACATGGCCTAGCACATCATTTCCTTTCTGGCAAACACCCTGGCTCTCAGATACTAGTTCAGCTGAGCTGTTCTTTAAGGCTTTGCAAGATGAAGGGCTGATGGAAAAACTCTTACATGTCGAGCAAACCGCACATGAAAATGGTGAATGGGTGCTTTATCGCGGATATGCTGGATTTGGATTCCCATCAACTTTGCATAACAAAAATGACTGTGGACATGCCCTTTCTTTTGGCTCTACGTTACTCGGCGGAACATTTTATTCTCTCGGCTCTACCGCTTTGACATATGCTCAAACTCTCGATCCAGGTGAACATAGTTTTCTAGCTTTAAGGGTCACACCCTTAGAGTTAAAGGGACTGTTTCGCGTGGGACCTCTGCATCCATTCATTCAGCTGCTTGTCGATGGCGAGATGTTCCATGCCCATAACAAAATAGCTGCAAGTCACGCCACAGAGTACTCGCAAAAACCACTTGATGGATATTTCATGCACTGCAATCAACATTGTATTGATCCTGTAGGCTATGTGTTAAAGCTCAATGCAACTCCTCAAGAGCTTGAGACTGAATTCCAAAAGATCTGCCAGAGATCAGGGCACCTTTTTTCAAAATAAATATTATAATAAATCTGTTTCAAATTCGAAATTTAATTTAGTAGACAAAATCACCTACCCTTAACATAATCTTTAATTTGCTTTTACCAATTAGGATGATTATGGCTCTCACAATAAACCCAAAAGTTAGTGTTGGAACAAACGACGTCTATAAAGACCTGGTCGCCTCATACGATAAAATGGTGGCCATCTTACAAGATCCAGTAAGCCTGGAGCTTAGAACAGATATGGTAAGCATGAATTGTATTCATTTCATTTCTAAAGTTTCAGCATCACTACTACAGAGAAAAGAATGTCCTCAATGTCGCACACCATTTTTGGTTACTGCGCTCAAACCTAATCCTGCAATTAACCAAACAGTTGAAGAACTTCTAAAACTGCAGAAAACATTGGGATTGTGTGATCCAACTTCTAACCTCCCTTCAAATAACAGCTCTAAAGATGAACAACCTGTTGTGACAGTTAATGTTCCGTCATCGACAAGCCCAACTCCCTTAACAGTTCCTAATTGGGACCCTGCTATAATAGATAAAATGAAAAATCCAAATGAACTTTTCTCAAAAGTAATGCCTGTGCTTAGAAATCTTTACCAAAATGCAGATTCGATTTTCCACCATCACAGCACTTTTAAGAAGATTTTATTGTGGACAGAAAGCATTCCTATCTATAAAAACGCCTGTTATTTCCCAACTTACGTTTACAGACATGCGTATTTCGTTAGTTTGCAAAAAAAGCAAATAGAGGTGGTCGAAGACCCCGATTTTGGCAAAAACGTGATTATGTCTAATGCTGCTTTCCCCGATTATTACACTCCAATTCTGTTTCGCGCCTTATGCGAATGGACACTACAAGAAATCATCGATCTTTTATCAACAAATAAATTAGACGTTACTTGTGTTGGTTGTATAAAATCTACTTTGGCTGTTTTTAACACTCAACAAGCTGCTAATCCTGAAATTAAAACCTTTTACGATGCAATAAAATTTGCTTTTTCCCCGATGTACTGGAACCAAACTTTAACAGCCTCGGAAAATTTTTGTGCATTTCTTAAAAACTCTGATCTTCAGTGCAGCACAAAACTTGGCATATTGGGCAAGCTAAAAACAGAGTGTATGAAAGTTTGGGAAAAAAGGTCTTAAAGTCAACTATCTAATGGGTTTTGAAAGTTTGCAACTAAGAACCTACCTCACAAAAATTTTTCGTCGATTTTCGGGATTATTTTGGCTGATTGGCGACTCAAATTATGGGGATAATATACGAATGTTGATATTACC
>JBGAFY010000215.1:0-2739 GCA_044226975.1 Rhabdochlamydiaceae bacterium | reverse complement strand
ATACAGAATTTGCAGCAAATATCCGCGAAGCAAAAGAATCGTTAAATACTAACTTCGGCAGAGAGGTCCGCGCTGGTCGCAACACTGCAGAGCATGCGCGTGCTTTTTCAGCTCAAGGTCTTGGCAACCCCACTGCCCTGCGTGACATCTACCGCGACATCACAGGCAACCCTCGAGAACCTACAACTCTATTTGAAGAACTGAATAAGAACTTTTCCTTCGAGAAAATGCGCTCCCTTATCGATTTTCTCCTCCATGCTATGGGCGCCGACCTCAAGTCAAAAGGGCCCTCTATTTCGAGAGCTGAACTTCATAGATTGATGACAGAGGCGCGCACACTTCAGGCTATTCTAGGTGTTTACAAATTCTTCCGTTCCCGAATGCGCTTAATTGAATCAAGCTTCCGACGCCGCGGTCTCAACGTCCCCGATAGGCTGAAATTCGAAGAGCTCTCACGGCTGTTTACAAAGTTCCTCCAAGAACGCTACCCTTCTGTAGAAAAAGCACTCCATATGGCAATTGCGCTTGGGCTTTCTGACGAACTCGAAGCACAACTCATTTTGTATACCCAATTCCGCGATGCTGTTCGCGGTGTCGCCCCTCGCCTCTTCCGTTCCGAGCAGCATCGACAAGATGTCCTCATGACATATATCGAAACGATTGAAGACATCGATGATAAGCTCGAAGAAGACGGCCAAGAGGAAGATGAGGAGGAAGACAACTCATGATGATGGACCGTTTTGAACAGATCTTAACCGAACTTAGCGTCCAATTAGGTATCAGTTTGCATCCCGACAAACATCGCGCATGCAAATTGAAGATCAACGATAATATCCATGTCCAAATTGAATGTGACCTCCAGAAAGAAGCGATCCTCGTAGCCGCTTTTATCGTAGAAATTCCTGCTGGAAAGTTTTGCGAGGAGATCTTAAAAGAAGCACTCAAAGCCAATGATCAAGTTCCTCGCCTGGCCACTTTGGCCTTTTCTGAAAGGAATCGCAATCTAGCCCTGTATACCTATATTCCCTTTATCGAGATCTCGGGCGAAAAGCTTGCGAGTTTTCTCGCGGAATTTATTAAGATTGTCGAAGAGTGGCGCGCTGCCATTCTTTCAGGCAGACCCACCCCCTCAAGCACATCCACTCCGTCTGCTCCACGACCATTTTTCATATGAGGAATAGCAATGACCATTTGGTCTGAGAAAATCGCAAATAGCCCTGCAAAAGAACAATGGAAACCATTTCCTTTCTCCCCTCAACATGGCATCGATGTCCCCTTAAGCGCACTGCGCAGTAAAAAAAGCTGTGGCATAGGGGAGATCAAAGATCTTATCCCCTTGATCGATTGGTGCAGTGAGCTTAAGGTCCAAATCATACAGCTGCTCCCATTAAATGATTCAGGGAATGACCCAAGTCCTTATAATGCATTGTCTTCCTGCGCCATCAATCCCATTTACCTGTCTCTTTGGGACCTCCCTTATCTCGAAACAGATAAAAACCTGCAAAAAATCCTTTATGAATTCCAACTTCATGACCACGATCAAAGGGTAGCCTACTACGATGTTCAAAGTCACAAAATGTCATGGTTGAGAAGCTATTTTGAAAAGTTTGCTACTAATTTCTCCAAGGATCAAGCTTTTGTTGATTACATCACCGCCAATACTTGGCTAAAGACTTATGGCCTATATAAAGTGCTCAAAAACCAATTAGGGCAAAATAGTTGGTTGACATGGCCAAAAAATCTCAAGGAATTAACCACTGCTGACCGAGAAGAGCTCATCAATAAATACTGGCCTGAGGTTTGCTTTTTCATCACTTTGCAATACTTGTGTTATCTACAGCTCAAACAAGTCAAAGAGTACGCTCACCTAAAAGGTGTATTTATCAAAGGGGATATTCCCATTCTCATCAGCCCAGATAGTAGCGATGTATGGACACACCCTGAATATTTTGATCTTTCTTTAGCTGCAGGAGCTCCCCCTGATACCTATAATCCGGATGGACAGCATTGGGGATTCCCACTCTATGAATGGGAAGTGAAGAAAAAAAGCCAATATAGCTGGTGGAAACAAAGGCTTTCTTACGCGTCTAACTTTTATGATATTTTCCGCATCGACCATGTAGTAGGGTTCTTTCGTATCTGGGGAATTCCTCCAGGATCCCCTCCATCTGAAGGAAGATTTGTCCCTGCTGATAAAAGCTTATGGATTCCAGAAGGGAAAGAACATCTTGAAATGATCCTCCGCCATTCTACGATGCTTCCTATAGCAGAAGATTTAGGGATAGTCCCCACAGAGGTTCGTGAAACTCTGGCCGAAATGGGAATCTGCGGAACAAAGGTCATGCGCTGGGAGCGGGAATGGGAGAAAGATAGGTCTTATATCCCTATTCAAGATTACCCGATCTTGAGCATGACAACAGTGTCCACTCATGATTCCGAGACCTTAGTGCAGTGGTGGAAGAACAACCCTGAAGAAGCTGAGGCATACGCAAAATTTAAAGGATGGATCTATACTCCAGAATTTACTAGAAAAATGCGCCTATCGATCCTTTGGGACTCCCATCATTCCAGTAGCATCTTCCATATCAACTTACTTCAAGAATACTTATGCCTTTTTCCTGAGCTTTCTTGGTCAAACCCCGATGAAGAAAGGATCAACATTCCTGGGAAACAACTGCCGACGAATTGGACCTACCGTTTTCGTCCCTCAGTAGAAGAGTTTACCTCCCACCAAGGGTT
>JBGAFY010000214.1:0-3274 GCA_044226975.1 Rhabdochlamydiaceae bacterium | reverse complement strand
AAAATAACAAATCGACAAACTCTTGAGAGTATCAACTCTTTGCCAAATATTCTTGCACACCCTCAGGGGTTCTCCCGGATAAATTTTTGTATTATGGCAAATGGATTACCCATACAGAGAACAGCTTTTAGCCTTTTCTTCTGGCAGAGATAGTCTTGGAGATGCCCCCAATAATCTGAACTTTTAAATCATCGATAGCCTAAACATATTCAGAAAAACTGTTGCGGCGATTGGAAGAAATGACAATCTACCTGAAAAAAGTTGACCTACTTTACTTTCATAGTTTCTTGTCTGCTTAAATTTATCTTTCACTTTAGCTCTCTGACCAATATATTCATCCAAAGCGGCTATTATTTCTCAATAACGGCAACTTTATGTTCACCCGAAAGGCTGTAACGCACCGAGGGCCGGGGCTGCTGCAACCACTTTTTCACGCGGAGCGGGTTTGTCGGACTGCTTCTGGGTTCATCCGCTAAAATACCCTAAAAAGTGTCTATAATCGGCTTTGCTTCAGCAATTGTCGAGATTTCTAATTTTAGCGCGTTCTTCTTTAAAACCCTTTATGGTAATGCCCAAACGATCCGCACGCAATGTATTCCAGCCACAGTACAAAATTCATCTACACTAACAACCCTGAATCATCACTCTCATTAAGTCGCTTCAACGCCATAACAGATCGTGCAGATGCCAATGCTCTCTAACTATAGCGGCTACAATTAATGCTTGCTCAGGATCAATCGACATTTTGTCCTGATACATATCGCCTATTTCTGCGGCTAAGTCTATAATTTGCGACCTGGATGAAATTCATCCCAGCGAATCGATCGCTCAAGTCAGACTGGCGGATATAACGAACCATTGAGATAAGGTGCATAAGCATCTTGAGCTCCTGCGTAAGAGCAGAAGGAGACCATGAGATGGGTCATATCCCCAAGCACCATCTTGCATAGCCGGTGCAGAGGGCATAGAAACTGGCGCTCTTAATGCGGCAGAATCTTTTGCCGTTTTTTCAAAGCTTGGCTCGTAGAATTTAGCTAGATTTCGATGATGGGCAGCTAAAACATTTCGGAGTGAATCAACCCAATATGACGCATAATCACCTGCCTCTCTCTCTTCAAGAAGGTACAGAGAAGAGATGTTATCATCAAGCTCCGGCAGCGTAATAGGTTGGTGAGTTTCTCGCCCTTGACGAATCCCCAACAAATTATCACACAAACCCTTTATTGCCCGCGCTTGCTCGACATGTTGTCTTGATGCAATCATTTGATCTGCGTTTTGTATTGCAAATCGAATTGCCTCATATAAAGCTTTATCAATAGCCGCTAACCCTTTAGTAATGGGCGAAACATCTTTGTATCTACGCATTATTTCGTCAAGCTTTTCCGCTCGAGTTGGGCTATATGCATGTATCCTTTCAGCCTCTTGATATTCCATAGCTATCGCATCTGATTCTTGTAGGTCCTCATAACTAAATTCTTGCGGTAGATAATTTAGCTGCGCTATTTGTTCAAAATATGCCATGACTAGAACTCCTCATGTTATAAATGATGGGTTTTATATTCTCTTGCGGCAAAAATATCATAAATAGAGTCAAATTGAAAACATTTTACTCATTATTTTAAAAAATATGGCTGGTTTTATAGGAAAAAATATTGGCATAGCCTGGGTACAGCACAGCGTAACCCAGGAAAGCATAACCATGTAAGAGCCCCGATCCCAGGTTACGCTGCGCTGCACCCAGGCTACAGTTGATTCAACCAATAAATTACATTTTCAAAAATTTGAGGATTGTTATTTCTCCTCCTCAACCTTTTTTCTTCCTCGACCTTCTTTTCTTCTTTTACTTCAGCTGATGCTTTAGCTTTTTTCACAGGTTCTTCTTTTTTTGTTGCTTCTGCTTCTGCAGGACGCTTTTCTTTATAGGACGTTATAATTTCATCTGACTGACTTTTATATCTTTAAACAATTTCCCTGCCATCTGACCCAGTTCTTTTAAATCAGGTAATTTTGACTTCAAATCGCTCATCATGTACTCCCGAAGAAAATTAATGCATTGTTTGAGTATAGCCTAGTTTTTAAAAAAAGTTATAACATCCAGTATGTTATGTAGACTACGCCCAAGGGTGAAGCAACTTAGTCGTAGACTTTAATAATTTTGATGCCAATGATTGTTTTGCATGGCTTGTAATCTTATAACAATTGAAGGTTTGCATTTTATTGCTTAAATACTCATCACTGGTTTTTAACGCATCAACAAGACGCAAATCAAATGCGTCTCTAGCAAGCCAATGTTCCCCCGTAGCCACTTTATCGATATCAACTTGATGGCGATTTTCCATTACATAATCACGGAATTTGGTATGAATTTTTTCTAAATCTTCTTGAAATTTTTTGCGCCCTTTTTCTGTATTTTCTGCAAAAAGAGTCAACGTTCGTTTGTATTCTCCTGCGGTTAATAGCTCGACATCGACATCATGTTTTTTAAGCCAACGATGAAAATTGGGCAGTTGGGCAACCACGCCGATCGAACCGATAATCGCAAACGGAGCGGCGATAATACGATTGGCGACACAGGCCATTAAATAACCCCCACTAGCAGCCATTTTATCAATACATACGGTAAGTGGGATTTTATTATCACGCAAGCGTTGCAATTGGGAAGCGGCTAGACCATATCCATTTACCACACCGCCTGGACTTTCAAGCCGGATAACAACCTCATCTTCAGGCTTAGCAACAGAAAGAATGGCCGAGATTTCACAGCGTAACTGATCTGCTTGCGAAGCTTTAATATCACCAGAAAAATCAATTAAATACAGCGCGGGTTTGAGAGTTTTATCTTTCTTTTTTTTCTTTGGTTTTTTCCCTAAAACTTCTTTATGCATATGATTTTTTATTTCATCGTATTGCTCATTTAAAGAAACGATTTCCAATTTTGGTTTGGGTTTTCGACCTAGGGAGAGAATACCCGCAACAAGCAAAAGTAGCGCAAAAACAATTGTGAATGATTTTAAAAAAAACATGCCATAATCAGCTAGAAAATTCATTATCAGCCTTTTTGAAGTTAAAAATGTTGATTATCCCTCGACATCTGGCTAGAAGCAAATGTGGGATAGCAATTGGGTGTGATTTAAAGCGCACCCCGAGGTGCTGGGGCCTTTGTTAATAATACTTGTCAGAGTAAACTAGTTAGTCTGCCTATTTTATAGATGAATAAAATAATGCTTGAAGTCAGTCATTTGGATTTCGATTATTTCGATAAGCAAGTCTTGCA
>JBGAFY010000213.1:0-2752 GCA_044226975.1 Rhabdochlamydiaceae bacterium | reverse complement strand
GATAAGATGATAGCTGCACTTGAATCTCTGAAAGCTTTGCAAAAACTAAAAGATCCTCGTTCTGAAAAGCCCGCTGTGCAAGCATTCAAGATCTCTACTGGATCTAAAAGCGGTCTGCTTAGCTTATTTGCAACCCATCCACCCCTTGATGAAAGAATTGCAAGATTGAAATAGGCAATTGAACCTAGTCTCACTAAAAATTTTAAGTCGCAAATCAGCCAAAATAATCCCGAAAAACGACTGAAACTTTTTAGTGAGATAGGTTCTTGACACTTAAATTAGTTTTACCTAAAACAAGGTTTCAGAGACTGTTCTCACTACAAAGCTTGTCTTGAGAATTGTCACTAAAGGGTAAAACTATGATGGCAGGGTTATTTCTCATCTTTTTCATCGTCCAAGTGCTCATTATCATGGGCAAGAACAAACATGCTTTTATGTTGGCGATCCTTAATGTGATCCTCTGTATTGGAATGTTCCTCCATCATGCAACAGATATATTAAAAATACGCCTATGAAACTCTCACAAACAGTCAGAACGCTACATGCCCTAATGGCTATCATTTTAATGGGGATCGTAACCGGTGCCTATTATCAACAATATATGCGCCATGAAACTCCATGCCCGCTATGTCTATTGCAGCGCCTTGCAATGATTGGGGCATCTGTCGGGGTCTTGATGAACCTCCGTTTCGGCATTCGCATGCGCTACACTGCCTTTACTCTCTTAAGTGCTTTGTTTGGTGGAGTGGTCGCAGGCAGACAAATTTGCCTACACATTTGTCCAGGTTTTCCCGTCTTTGGATACCCTGTTTTCGGACTAAGTTTATACACATGGTCGTTTATTGCATTTTTTTGCACTGTGGTCGGTGTAATGATCTTATTGTTCCTGTATATGCCCGATCAAAGCATCAAACAATCGTTAAATTGGTTTGAAAAGTTTGCATTTTTCATGGTGTTGCTTTTGACATTTGCCAACGTGATCACAACATTGATGGAATGCGGGCTTGGGCCATGCGTGGATCTTCCTTGGCCTCAACCAACTTGATTAAATTAGACTTCTTGCAAAACTCAGCGGTTATTAAGATATAACGCAAAGACGCAAAGATTTTTATAAATCATTTTTCTCTGCGTCTTTGAGCTGAGCTTTACAAGCTTCCTATTCAAGCTGTTAGCAATGCTGATGCATGATTCAAAGCGATCAACTGCTGATTTTCTAAAACAAAGACTTCTTGAGGGTGGATTACTTCGTACAGGTTTTTCAAGCTCTCGTACTTTAGGATAATGAAGTCCACTTCAGATAGTGAAGACAGGAAGGATACGAATTCTTCGTCTGGATTATGATCGCGAACGTAAACGATAAGTTTTCTTTCGCAGGTGCGAGAAGTTAACTTTCGCAAGCTGCGGAATAGAGCCGTTGACATACCCTCTAAACTATCGACGCCTAAAACAGTATAATGCTTGCCTTTCAGTACTTGTTCTAGTCCAAAAAGGTGCTCTTCAGAAAAGATCTTATTTTCAACATCATATTCGAGAAGCCTGTTGGCCATTTCAGAAAGTTTCACTCTGGCACAGCCTAATTTTTCAATTGCGATCCCAGCTGCGATGTTGGCAAGTTGAGCTGCAATGCAAATGTCAAGGTTGTTGCTCAATGCGACACTGATCATTGCAAGTACAGTGTCTCCTGCACCAGTGACGTCTTTGACTTCTTTTGACCGCACAGGAAAATCGAAACGTTCTCCTGATCGTTTGAAAAGGGTCATGCCTGATTCAGACCGCGTAATAAGCAGCATATCGACATAAGAACTTTGCAAAATTGTCTTTGCGACAATCTCTAATGGAGCATCTAAAGGCAGCTTAGCAGCAGCATAAGCTTCAGAAAGATTAGGCTTGATGACTGTGGCTCCCTGGTATTTGGAAAAATCTTCCCCTTTAGGATCGACGATCACAGGTATGTTGCGGACTCTAGCAGCCTCGATCAAGGCCATCAGGAAAGAACGAGAGAGAAAACATTTTCCGTAATCTGAAATTGCAACCGTTTGTACACCATCGAGAAACTCTGGTAGACGGTCGACAATAACTTGTTCTAGGGATTCTGATAATGGTGTCAATGCTTCAAAATCGACACGTAAGAGCTGTTGGGCATCAGCAATAAATCGGTTTTTTACTGGTGTCTTAAATCCTTGCTCAACAAAAATTCCTTCCGTTGACACGCCTTCTGTTGAAAGAAGCTCAAAAAGAGCATCGCCTGCCAAATCATTGCCAACTCGTCCAAGTGCTACAACATTAGCTCCTAAGGAGATCATATTTAAAACAACATTTCCCGCACCGCCAGGACGGCTCTCTTCTTTCAGGACATTTAATACCGAGACAGGAGCCTCAGGAGAGATGCGACGGATTTTTCCTGTAGTATAGGTGTCAAGCATGAAATCCCCGACAACAAGTACTTTTACGGGATGGAAGCGGCTTAGCATTCCGATAAGTTTCACCATATCGCATCCTTCAGCAAATGATTTTGAACATAGTCCTGGACAGCTACTTCAATAGGGTAGCGGACCTGGGCTAGTTTCAGATTAAAGAACTTGCCCATATCTGCGCATGTATAATTTTGATACTGTTTTGCTAAATCTCGGGGCATTGGAGAATACGAAATACTAGTTTCTTTATTTAAAGAATTAAATAAGGCTTTAGCAAGTGTGTTCCACGTTGTCGGTTGTCCTGACCCAATATTAAATATACCTGTCGCTTCATTATC
>JBGAFY010000212.1:0-2758 GCA_044226975.1 Rhabdochlamydiaceae bacterium | reverse complement strand
GGTCTTTTGGTCTCAATCGCATCAAGGAAATTGACCTTAAATAGAAGGTACCCTAAAAGAAATTTCCCTAGAGTCTCTGAAACATAATAAATGTTATTGCCGGACGTGATAAAAAGTTGCCAGTAACCTTTAAGGTTTGAAGAAATTAGGGTTGAAAGATCTCCTTCTTTAAATGCCAAAAAAATCTCATGCCACTCGACCGAACTCAAAGGCTCGGCATTTTCAGCAGTTGCACGCAAGTACAAGAACGGAACAACGAAAAGCAGACAGATCGATGAAGCAATTGTGAAAGAAGGAGTGGCGCGTCTAAACATCAACAACAACAATCCACAGATTGCATAAATATGCAAAACGTCAAACCACCAAAACATTGCGTGTATTGCTCCGAGTAGAAACAATGATAACATACGACGGGTCACAATCGTGGTGCCACTCACCCCCCTATTCGTGGCGGTTTCTAAAATCAACCCAAAAGCATATCCAAATAAAATAGAAAATAGAGTTATGAATTTGTATTCAATGAATACGGCGTTAAACGTCATTATACCCCGATCCACCCAAGTTGAAATTGAATCAAGAACCTCATCAGGAACTTGCTGATTCGTAT
Source organism: Rhabdochlamydiaceae bacterium (assembly GCA_044226975.1). Taxonomy (GTDB): domain Bacteria; phylum Chlamydiota; class Chlamydiia; order Chlamydiales; family Rhabdochlamydiaceae; genus JBGAFT01. The sequence continues at coordinate 2,151 of JBGAFY010000212.1, read as the reverse complement.
AAGCAGTAAAATTTGCGAACAAAACGCCAATTAAAGCGAAACCTCGCAGCACGTCCAAAATTGCAATTCTTTTCATATCCGGCGCGCTAAGAAGTTAGTTGTCATCCAACATCAATTAATACGATTTGGAAAGATGTCAAAATAAGGAGAAATTACTTAACTCTAATTCAATCAAAACTTTATGGGCGCAAGGTCAACCTCTGGGTTAGGTTTCGTATTGGTTTTCTTTTGCTCAACTCTGTGCTCTTGGGGTCAGCCTAGCGTCTCGATCAACACAGCCGATAAAATAAGGGATACTGTCAAGGTTGGCATTTTCATCAATTCCATTTATGATCTCGACTATCAAAGAGGATCTTTTTCAGTCAATTATACTGTCTGGCGATTAAACAAAAAAAGGGAGTTTAAGGATTACTATTTATTTCTTCCAATGAACGCGCTTGAACTGGATACGCTCGTGTCAAGCGCAGAATTTCACGATCAAAGTGAAAACATAATTTCACGCCGAACTGGTGATACGACATTTTGGGATTACTACGACATGACAGGGAAGTTCAGGCACGAATTCGATGTAAGGACGTATCCGTTTGAAGTCGAGGAACTTGTTATGGAGTTCGAGGGAAATATGTATTACGACCATTACGTTGAGCTGGCTATCGACAACCAATCTGGCACCGATACGCTAAAGCTAGATAGCTGGGAAATTTCGCCTATTAAAACACTGACCACTGAAAAAACGTATCCAACAAATTTTGGCAGTCCTGGGGAGTCCGGTACTCATACTTACGCAAGGTTCAAAGTTGTGATTCCAATAAAAAGATCGGGCGGAAGTCTTTTCGTCAAGCTCTTCATTGGCGTTCTTGTTGCATTCTTTATCGCCTTCTTCTCTTTGAGAATCAATATTGCAGAAGCTGACGGCCGATTCGGTGTATGTGTTGGTGCAATTTTTGCCGCCCTTGCCAATATGTACATTGTGACATTAAACGTGCCGCTCGCATCAAAATTTACGTTCATGGATGCCCTTCATATACTTGTCATCCTGGTCATATTTTGGATATTTCTTTGTTCAACACGCAGCTTAAAATATTATAAGGAAGACAAGTACAAGAGAGTTCAAAAAATTGACCGAAGGGCGACAACGTCATCTTTTTTGATTTTCAGTCTTGGTCTGATCGGGATTTACCTATATTTCTTCGGATCAAAAGTTTTCTAACGAGTTGCATCCTTCATGAGATTAGGGTCTTCACTTCGGCAAAATGATTCTTGATACATGAAGCTTCGGCTTGTCCCACTGTTCAAAAATGAACATATTTGCACTCTGACGCTCAGTCTTTTGCATGAAAAAGCCCGTTTTTAAGCTGGTTTTCTACTGGCACGAAATTTCCTCCATAATTACCCTCTAAACCTAAACGCTCCCGTGAACGAAGGCAAAATTTTAATGATCGATGACGACGAGGATGTTCTCCTCGCCGCCAAGATGCTGCTCAAGAAATACAACTATCAAGTTATTATCGAAAAGAACCCGAACAAGATTCCGTTCTTATTGAACAACGATACCTACGATGTGATTCTGCTGGATATGAATTTCAGCAAGGATACAACGAGTGGTAAAGAGGGCTTCGAATGGCTGGGAAAAATAAAAGAGAAAGATCCGCAGGCGGTGGTCATTATGATCACGGCGTTCGGTGATGTGGAGATGGCGGTGCGGGCATTGAAAGAAGGCGCTACGGATTTTATTCTCAAACCGTGGCAGAATGAAAAGCTCATCGCTACAATTTCCACGGCAATCAAGCTGAAGAAATCTTATAACGAGGTTGATAAGCTGCGCAAGGCCAAGCAGATGCTCGAAGAGCAGATCAGCCAGCCTTTCCGCGATATCATCGGCAGCAGTCCTTCGATGAAGGAAGTGTACTCCATGATCGACCGTGTCGCAAAAACGGATGCGAATGTGTTGATCCTCGGCGAGAACGGCACAGGCAAAGAGCTCATCGCACGTGCCATCCACCAGAAGTCGCTGCGTGCGGACAACTCGTTCGTCGCGGTGGACATGGGCGCGATCACTGAAACGCTTTTCGAGAGCGAACTCTTCGGTCACAAGAAAGGCGCGTTCACGGATGCACGCGAAGATCGTCCGGGCCGCTTCGAGCTCGCCAA